>JANNMQ010001107.1:0-4124 GCA_031398045.1 Rubrivivax sp. | reverse complement strand
ACCAGACTGGCCTGCGAGCAGGCCGATCACCAGCCAGTCGGCGTCCGCGCCCTGCAGGGGCACGAGCGCAACCCGGCGCCCGATGTGCTCGCCATGCAGCGGCAGCAACGTCTCCGCGTGCTGCACAGCGGTTTCGCCGGACCGCAGCACCAGCGGAACCGTGCCGCCATCGGCCATACCGAGCAGAACCGCCACCTCAGAGCCCATCGCCGAGCGCGTACTGCCAATCTGCTCCACGACGCCGACCGGCAGGGAGGGCAGGCCAATCCACTCAGTGGGCGCCAAAGCTTCCGCTCGAAGGAAATCGGGATCTCGGTTCATTGCTTTACCTTGAAGAGGTTTAGAGTTGAAACTTTGGATAGGTGGAAGCCGGCCATCCTCTGTTGCTGTGCACAGCTCAGTTCTGGGTGACTTTAGATCCCTTCATCACGATGTCACTGCTCGCCTTGACGTTGATCTTGCCCGAGCCGTCGATCTTGATGTCCTTGCCCTTGATGGTGATGGTGCCGTCCTTCTTCATCGTTATGCTGGCACTGCCTGTCTTGATGGTGACGGAGTCGCCTGCGTCGATGACCAGGTTCTTGCCCACCTTCAACGCGTCGTCGTTGGCCACCTGGGTGCTGCGCCCTTTGCCCACTTTCGTAGCCTGGTCGCCGCCCACTTGGATGCTGCGGTTGGCCCCCACGTCGGTGCTCTGGTTGGTGCCGACGCTGTTGGATTGATTCACGCCGACATCGGTGCTCTGGTTGGCGCCCACGCTGATGCTTTGCATGGCACCCACGGCCACAATCTGCGCCGCGCCGATGGCAATTTCTTGCGCCGCGCCGATGGCGATGGTTTCGTTGACGCCCACCGTGTGCGTGCGCTGCAGCGCCACGGTGGCGGTTTCGCAGGCGCCCACGCTGATGGTGCGGTTGGCGCCGACGGTGATGTTTTCGTTGGCACCCACCGTTTCGGTGCGGTTGCTGCCTATGGCGATGGTCTCGTTGCTGCCCACGCTTTCAGTGCGGTTCACGCCGATGGTGATGGTTTCGTTGTTGTCCACCGTCTCGGTGCGGTCGTGTTTGACGTGCACCGTTTCGTCATGGTCCACGGTTTTCTTGCGGTCGTGGCCCACCCAGTGTGTTTCGTCGTTTTCAACCTCGATGTCCTGGTTTTTCTCGGCGTGCAGCCACAGTTGTTCAGCGCCCTTTTTGTCTTCAAACCGCAATGCATTGGCGTTGCCGTAAGCACCGCCTTTGCTGCTGCGTGAAAGCACGCCGCTTTGCGTGGCGTTGGCGGGCAGGTCCCACGGCGGCATCTGTTCGGCGTTGTAGACGCGACCGGTGATGATGGGTTGGTCGGGGTCGCCTTCCAAAAAGTCCACCACCACTTCCTGGCCAATGCGCGGCACCTGCACAAAGCCAAAACTCTTGCCGGCCCAGGGACTGGAAACACGCACCCAGCAACTGCTCTTTTCATTTTTCTTGCCGTAGCGGTCCCAGTGAAACTGCACCTTCACGCGGCCGTACTTGTCGGTGAATATTTCTTCACCAGCCGGGCCCACCACCAAAGCCGTCTGCGGGCCCTGCACAAAAGGTTTGGCGGTGTTGCGGGCCGGGCGGAAGGTGGCATCTGACGGCTGCGCATCAAAGCTGCATTCCAGTTCACCGGCCGCGCTGCCGGACTCTCCGCTTTGGTCGCGTGCCGTCACCTGCGCGCGTGTGCACAGGTATTCACCATTTTGTGTGTCGTGCGGGTGGCGGGCCAGTTCAAACAGTGTGCCGGTGGCCAGTGCGTGGGCGTTGCACAGGCCGCTGGCTTGCTCAAAGCGACACTGCTGTTCGTCAAGCCTGTCTTCGGCCTGCTGTTGGCCGTCGCTTTTTTGGATGTAGTCGCCCTGGTAGTCAAACAGCTCTTCGTCTGCAAGGTCGTGGCTGCGTTGCAGCGTCTGGTTGACGAGCAGCGTGGTGGAAGGGCGTTCGAAGTCGTAGCTGGTGAGCACGGTTTTGCCGGGTTTGACGGACCGGTGCGCGTCCCACTGCATGACGTGTTCAGTTTCGGGCGGGGACTGTCCTTCGTTGTCAAAAAAGGGCAGTGCGGCACCGGGGATGGGTTGATGGGCTGAAGGCGCGTCAACGATCATCAACGTGTGTTGACCTTCGCTGTGCTGCACATACCAGTAGATGCCTTCGTCTTCCATCAAGCGCGCCACAAAATTGAAGTCGGTTTCGCGGTACTGCACGGTGTAGACGCGTTTGCGGTAGCTGCGCACCAGCTTGAGCTTGTAGGTGGCAACGGCGCCATGGTCTTTGAAGACCGACTCAACGATCTCGGGCACGCTTTGGTCCTGAAAGATGCGGCAGTCTGAGGTGCGGGTCAAAAACCAAAGCCACGGTCGCACGGTGGCCCGGTAGCCGTACAACCGCCCCTGATGCCGGCTGATTCCAAAACGTGTGACGAGGCCGCAAAAGTGCCGTTTGCTGCCGTCACGCAGCAGCACGGCCAGGTCCAGAGGCTGGCCCAGCAGCTTTTCAGCCTCCAGGTCGGAGCGGTCGCTCAGCAACTGCAGCTGCATCTCTTCCAGTTCACCCAGGCCAGAGCTGTGCCGCATGGAAGCAAAGCGCAACTGCGCCGCAGGCAGTGCGGTGCTCAGACTGAACGGCGTGGGGGCCGGCATGCTGTGATCAAGGGGGGCGGTCAGCGCAGGCCGCTCAGCCGTTGATGGTTAGAGTTTGCTCTTCGCATGCTGCGCATCGTGTGCAGGAATGGCCAAACGCAACAGCGCCGAAAGTCATGACCAACCGCTACCCAGCCCTCAGGCGCTCTGGCAGCTGCGCCGCAAACGGCTTGTCTATCCACAAGGGGCAGGATGTCAGGGGGGATGTCAAGGGCATCTGCCGAGTTGCAGCGCACTGTCGCTGTCGCAGGCCAAGCGGCCTTTCAGACGTTCCAGTTGCGCCTGCACAGGTTCACGGCAGCTCAGGCGCTTTTCGGTTGTGGTTCCAGGCAGGGTGATTTCTACACCCGCTTCGCGCTGGGTGCCTTCTTGAAAATCAAACACCAGATAGCCGACACCTTCGCGCTCGAACCGCACCGTGTTTCGCTGCACCTGGGCGCGCCCGTACTGGGCCAGCCGGAACGTGCTGTCGTTGGGATTCAGGCGTGCCGCGTGACGCATTTCAATGGCGCCCGGGCTCCCGTAGCGGTACTCGATGCGGGGCTCTGTGTGCCCGCTACCGCACAGCGAAAGCACTTTGCCGCCGGACATCTGGCACGTGAAAAACACTTCTTCGGGTGCTGCACAGTGGCTGGTGGCCGGCTTGGCACGGGCAGTCTTGGAATGGACAGGAGTGGCACCTGCAAGCGTGGCACCTGCAGCGGTGGAACCTGCAAGCTTGCCGTTACCCGGCTTGGTGTCTGCCCTACCCGCAGAGCCATCGGCTCCTGCTGCAAGGTGCCACAGCGCTGCAACAAGCAGCCCCAAGCGCGGCCATCCGAATGCGGGCCGCCGAGTCACGGTTCGGGCACCGGGCCAAGCCCGCGGCCTCGCGGGGTGGCCGGCGTGGGGGGTGGCTTGTGCAGCTCGTAGGCTTTGGCCATTTCGGTGTCGTAGTGGTTGGTTTTGTACTTTGGGCCGTTGTAGCGGCGCGCAAAACCTGCCCAGTTTTTTTCTTTCAAAGCCTTGTGCATGGCGTTGTTCGCTTGCACAAAGCTCACAAAGGCCTGCAGGTGGGCGCCTTCTGATGCGGCCATTCGTTCAACCATCTGCGCTGCGCTTTGGAAGCCAGCAGCGCTGAAGTTGGCACCCATGATCTGGAACCGGCCCCACGACGCGGACTGTAGTGCGGCATCGCGGTTCAGTGCAAATGCGCGCTCCAACTTCGGATACTGCTGCGAAAACTTGCCGTAGCCACCGGCCTTGGGGTTTGACAGGTCGGGGTGAGCCTTGCGGTGCTTGCCGGCGGTCAAGCGGTGGAAGTAATGACGCTCAAAAAGAATGGTGGGGCGTCCCTCGCGGTTGAAGGCATCACCTCTGGTTTCGACGTCTGCCACGGCCTTGATGGCTGCAACTTCCACATCCAGCAATTCAGCTGCGTCGGCATAGTCTTTTTCGCTCAGGCCTTTTTGTGGCGCGCCACAGC
>JANNMQ010001052.1:0-3636 GCA_031398045.1 Rubrivivax sp. | reverse complement strand
CAGTTCAAGCATCTCCACCGTACGCAACTTGCGGTCGGCTTTGGGCAGTGCAGCAATGCCAAAGGCCACGTTGTCGGCAATGCTGAGGTGCGGGAACAGCGCGTAGTCCTGGAACACCATGCCGATCTGGCGCTGTTCAGCGCCGACATGCACACCGGCAGCGGCGTCAGACAGCGTTTGTGTACCGATGCGCACACGGCCCGCGGCGCAGCGTTCCAGGCCCGCCACGGCGCGCAACAACGAAGTCTTGCCACAGCCCGAAGGGCCGATCAGCACACCGATGTCGCCCTGGCGCAGGCCCAGGGACACGCCGTCCACCGCAGCGCGCGCAGCGCCGCTGCGGGGGTAACGCACGGCAACGGATTCAAGGCTCAGGAACATCGGCCCATCATAATGGTGCGCAAGTGAATGCGCATTGTTCGCATTTCGAACCTTGCCTGCATGCTTCGCCGCGTTGCCCACCCGCTGTGTCTGCCCCCTTTCGCGCCTTGTTGACCGTGGTCTGCCTGCTGCTGGCCCTGCCCGTGCTGGGGGTGATGAGTGCTTGGTTGGCGGTGGACGCGGCGGGCTGGCAAGGCCTGCGGCACCAGTGGCAAACGGTGCTGCCCGACTACGCACTGCAGTCGCTGTTGCTGGCCGGTGGTGTGGGCCTGGGGGTGATGCTGCTGGGCTCGGCATTGGCCGCTGCCGTCACGCTGTATGAGTTTCCCGGCCGGCGAGTGCTGGAATGGGCCTTGCTGCTGCCGTTGGCCCTGCCCGCCTACGTGCTGGCTTACGCCTGGACCGACGCGCTGCAGTTCAGTGGTGGTTTTCACACCGCCTTGCGCCAGGGCCTGGGTGTGAAGGGCGCGCTGTGGGGCGACGTGCGCAGCCTGCCCGGCGCCATCATCCTGTTTGTGCTGTGCCTGTACCCGTATGTGTACCTGCTGGTGCGTGCCGCCTTGGGCGAACGCGCCGTGCGCATGATGGAAGCGGCACGGCTGCTGGGTGCCCCCATGCGCCGCCGTGTGCTGGAAGTGGCCTTGCCGATGGCCCGCCCGGCGGTGGCTGCCGGCACCGCGCTGGCGTTGATGGAAACGCTGGCCGACTATGGTGTGGGTTCGTACTTCGGCCTCACCACCTTCAGCACCGGCATCTACAAAGCCTGGCTGGTGATGGGTGACCGGCTGGCTGCGGCGCAACTGGCCGCCGTGCTGCTGCTGGTGGTGGCCGTGCTGCTGGCTGCTGAACGCCATGCACAGCGCCGCCTGCGCTTTGCCGCGGGCGGGCAGGGCGCCGGCAGTTCCGAGGCTCGACCGCTGCAACTGCAAGGGGCCGGCGCCTGGGCGCTGGCGGCGCTGTGCGGGTTGCCGGTGCTGCTGGGTTTTGTGCTGCCGGTAGCCTGGCTGCTGGTCCTGTTGGTGCAAGAGGCCCGTTATGCCGCCATGGGCCTGCCGCTGGCTCGTTTTGCACAGTGGGCCGCCAACAGCTTCAAGCTGGCCGGCGGCGCCGCGGTGTTGGCCACCGCGCTGGCGCTGGCCGTGGCCTTTGCCTTGCGCCGCGGCGAAGGCCGTGCGTTGCCTGCTGCCGCGCGTGTGCTGTCGCTGGGCTACGCGGTGCCGGGCGCTGTGGTGGCCGTGGGCTTGCTGTTGCCCCTGGCCTGGGCGCAAGAGCGCTGGCCGGGCAGCGGTGCCGCAGCCTGGGCCACCGGTGGCGTGGCGGGTTTGATGATGGCTTATCTGGTGCGCTTTTCAGCTGTGGCGCTGCAGTCGGTGGAGGCAGGTTATGCGCGGCTGCCGCTGGCGGTGGACGAAACGGCGCGCATGCTGGGCGGCAACGGCAGGCGCCTGTTTTTTGAGTTGCACCTGCCGCTGCTGAAGCGGTCGGCGCTGGCCGCCGCGCTGCTGGTGTTTGTCGACGTCATGAAAGAACTGCCGGCCACCTTGGTGCTGCGCCCTTTCGGCAGCGACACGCTGGCCGTGGTGGCCTACAACCTGGCGCGGGACGAACGCCTGGCCGAAGCCGCGCTGCCCTCGCTGGCCATCGTGGCGGTAGGGCTGATTCCGGTGGTCATGCTCAGCCGCGCGCTGCGCGCACCGGCGGCCTGAGCGCGGCCGCTCAAGACTTCGCACCGGTCGGCCGATAGCCCCTTTGCGGCAGCCGACAGAACCCCTGAAGGCTGGGCCGCATGGGGGGGTGCAAGTCATGTTCGAGGTGCTCAAGAAAATCAGCTGGACCGCCGAGCCCGTGCGCTGGGCACAAGACTGGCACCGGGTGCGCCGCCCAGAACTGGCACGCGACCAGGCGCTGACAGGCACCACACGCCGCTGGCTGCAGCGTTTACCGGCCCGCCGCCGCCCTTACCGTCTGTGCACCGCCTACCCGCGTGTGGCCAACCGCATCGCCTGGGTGTGGGCCGATGAAAACATGACGGCGCAGGTGCTGGACGACCTGCTGATGGACCGCCGCGGCGGCCGTGCCGGTTTCCCCAGCTGGGTGGCGCGCGAACTGCGGCGTTTGCAGGAATTCAATCAGCAGCACCGGGTGGAGACCAGGCCTGAGGGCCTGGCCGAAGCGGCGGTGCGGGTGCTGGGGATGTAGGGGGCTTGCGTCGGCTACAAGCTGAATTTGCGCTTGCAGGGCGCTCATCCCCGACTAGCGGCTTCGATGGCGTGCTGGCACCCGACGCCAGGTCGCACGGGGTCCGTGGCCCATCAGGCAGGCAAGCAGCGTCGGCATCGTGGGTTGATGCTTCATGGCCGTTACCGCGTTCTTCCCAAGTTGCCGGTTCTGGCTCGGCCTTTTATGCTGTGTCGCTTCTACCGCTCGTATTGGAGAACGCCATGGCCACCACAGGCAGCCCTTTTGTCTGGTACGAACTGATGACCACCGACCTTGCCGGCGCGCAAGCGTTCTATAGCGACGTGCTGGGGTGGAAGGCGGCTGACGCCGGCATGCCCGGCATGGCTTACACGCTGGTGTCGGCAGGGCCGCACCAAGTGGGCGGCATGATGACCATGCCCGATGAAGTTCGTGCCACTGGCGCGCCGCCCAACTGGACGGGTTATCTGGCGGTGGCCGACGTCGACGCCAAGGCGGCGCAAGTGGTGGCGGCAGGGGGCAGCGTGCACCATCCGCCGACTGACATTCCAGGCGTCGGCCGCTTTTCAGTGGTGGGCGATCCGCAGGGCGCCGTGGTCACCCTCTTCAAGGACAACGGCGGCGCATACACCGCACCTGCGCCCGGCCTGCCGGGCACGGTGGGCTGGCACGAACTGATGACCAGTGCGCTTGACCCGGCGTGGGATTTCTACAGCAGCCTGTTTGGTTGGACCAAGGACACGGCGATGGACATGGGCCCGATGGGCGTTTATCAAATGTTCGACGCGGGCAGCGGGCCCACAGGCGGCATGATGACCCGTCCGCCCGAGATGCCGGTGTCGGCATGGCTCTATTACTTCAATGTCGAAGCCCTGGACGCGGCTGTGGAGCGTGTGAAAGCAGGCGGCGGCCAGCTTTTCCACGGCCCGCAAGAAGTGCCCGGCGGCAGCTGGATTGCGCAGTGCAGCGACCCGCAAGGGGCGATGTTCGCGCTGGTCAGCACCCAACGCTGAACGTGATCAGCCGTCAGGCTGTGGTTCGGGGCGCAAGCCTGAG
>JANNMQ010000618.1:0-5188 GCA_031398045.1 Rubrivivax sp. | reverse complement strand
GTGCTGCCAGTCGGCCAGCGCCTCAGCAAGCGCGGCGCAATGGCGATCACATTCCCAAATCGCTGCGGTCAAGCGGGCACTGTGCGCTTCAGCAGTCATGTGCGCACCAGTTCCACGGCCTTGCGCCGCGCTTCGGCCACGATCAAGCGTTCGTCGGCCGCCCCGGGCAGGGCCAGCACGATGTCAATGCGGCGTTCACCGATCAGCTGTAAAGACGGGCGGCCAGCCGCGTGCGCAGCGAGATCTGCTGCGCTGCATCAAGCACCACGCCAGGTTCAACCAGCAAGTCGATATCGCCGCCGCGCAAAGCGTCATCCACCCGAGAATCGAACAGCGAAACCGTTGAGCCGGACGGCAGCACCGTACGGGCTGCCTCAGCGATGTGGCGCTGTTCGGTACTGGTGAGTCGCATCTGCTCAGTATAGGAGTGGTGTGACGCCAAACGATGCCAAGCGATATTGCGCGGGTTGCATGCCTGGTGCCTAACGCCGCTACACAGCGAATGGCGCAATCCACATCACAGCCTGCACCTGGCGTAGCGCTGTCCCGCCGCAAAGCGCGTCACAGCAGCAGCAGACTTTCAGCCTTAGCGCCGTGCACGCTGCTGATAGCGATACCTTGGTCAAAGTGTAATAGTCCGACCAGGGCCGTCATTGACGGCCGCTGCGTTCAGATGTCAACAAGAGGCCGGAGCAAGCCGAATCCGACGCGCCAGGTCTGACCATCGCAATCCAGCGTGGCAGTGCGCTGGTTGATGCGCACGATCATGCCCACGCGGTGCTGCAGGTTTCGGTCAGTGAAGCTCACCCGGTTGCCGACGCGGAAGTCGGCGCGGCTGGCGATCTCCGGCGGTGGCGTCGGTTTGACGGCAACTGATGCGTCGGCGCCGTTGTCGGCTCCGCCGGACGGGGCCGTCACGATGGCCGCGTAGAGCAAGGTGAAGTGGGTACGGCTGGCTTCGTCGAGCACAGTGACTCGGCGGTCCTTCATGGACACCACGCGTGCGGCCCTCATCTTGCCGTCGACCCAGTGCAGGTATTGCACCTGCTGGCCGGTATGCAGTTCCGCCCGGGCCTGCACGATGCGCCGCGGGTCGGCCAGCAGTTGCTCGATCACCCAGCTGAGCTGGTACAGCTCGGCGCTGCTGGCCATCGGCAGGTCTTCAATCAGCTTGATGCGCATGTGCACATTCTGCCAACCGTGACGGCGCCGGCCGGTGCCGACGATCAGGCGGCCAGCGGCAATTCCTGCGCTGTTTGCGCTTGCTGTGTTTCAGGGGCGATCTGGTCAGCCACCACCCAGGGCAACAACTCGTGCACGCGCGTGATGGGGTGCTCCGCGATGCGCTCCAGCACGTAGCGCAGGTAGTGCTGCGGGTTGATGCCATTGAGCTTGGCCGTGCCGATCAACGTGTAGATCACGGCGGCGCTGTCGCCGCCAGCGTCCGAGCCCAGGTGCAGGAAGTTCTTGCGCCCGATGGCCACCGCTCTCAGCGCACGCTCGGCCGCATTGTTCTCGGCCTCGATGCGCCCATCGCCGACGAAGCGCACCAAGGCCGTCCAGTTGCTCACGCAATAGCCTATGGCCTGCGCCAGCGGCGACTTCGCCGAGACTTCTCGCAGGGTCTCGTTCATCCAGGCCTGCAACGCCTTCAGAATGGGCTGCGTTTGCACCTGCCGAACGCGGCGTCGTCGCAGCGCCGAACGGCCCCGGATCTCGGCCTCGATCTTGAAGATCTTGGCGATGCGCTCCAGGCCTTGGTGCGCCAGCGTGCCAGGCAACTTGTGCTGTCGTTCGTGGATGTCCCACAGCTTGCGGCGTGCATGACTCCAGCAAGCAGCCTCGATGATGCGCCCGTCTGCATAGATCTGGTTGTAGCCGGCGAAGGCGTCAGCCTGCAATATGCCCTGCCAGTCCTTGAGATGACTTGCAGGATGTTCGCCGTGGCGGCTGGCCGAGTATTGGAACCACACCGCCGGTGGTGCCTGCCCAGCGACCTTGGACTCCTGATGCGGTCGGTCATCGCGCACATAGACCCACAGTCGGCCCGTCTTGGCCTTGCTACCCTTGCCGCCGAGCACCCGGATCGGCGTGTCGTCGCCGTGGATCTTGTCGGCACGCAGCACATGGCGACCGACGGCCTGTGCCAGAGGGGTCAGCAGCCGGGCGGCCTGGCCGACCCAGTCGGTCAGGGTCGAGCGCTCCAGCATCACGCCTTCGCGGGCGTAGATCTGGCACTGCCGGTACAGCGGCAGGCTGTCGGCGTACTTGCCCACCAGCACGTGGGCCAGCAAGCCAGGGCCGGCCATGCCGCGTTGCACGGGCCGGCTGGGTGCGGCGGCTTGCGTGATCGTCTTGCAGCCGCTGCAGGCCAGGCGTGGACGCACATGGCGCACGACGTGGAAGCTGCCGGGTTCGTAGTCCAGGACCTCGCTGACATCCTGGCCGATCTCGCGCAGCGCGCGCCCGCAGGCCTGGCAGTCGCAGCCGCCGTCATGGCCAGACGGCGCGGCGTGCACGACGGTGCGGCGCGGCAGGTGCTCGGGGAACTCCCGCAGGCCGGGGCGCGGCTTGGGCTCGCGCTTCTTGCGGCCCGCTTCGATGGCGGTGACGTTGGATGCCGGCTCGGCGGCAGGCGACACCATCATGCCGCCGACCAGTTCGAGCTGCGCGTGTTCCATCTGTTCGCTGGAGCGGCCGTACTTCATGCGCCGCAGGTAAGCCAGTTCGACCTTGAGCTTGTCGATGGTGAGCAGCGCGATCTTCAGCGACTCCTGCGTACGCCGCAGTTCACCACCAACCCCGCCGCTGAGGGCGAGGTTGCTGGCGTGCAGGTCTTCGGTCGTCATGACCATGACTGTGCCCGCAACAAGGTCCTCACACAACGGGACATGTCCCGTCAACCGATACGCAGCAACGTTATGCCGCAGTGCGCGGCTGCCAGGTGCGTTCGGGCCGTCGCCAATCGATGCCTTCGAGCAGCATCGACAGCTGCGCGGCGCTCAATGCGACGCTGCCGGAATCGGCCTGCGGCCAGACGAAGCGGCCGCGCTCCAGTCGCTTGGTCAACAGGCACATACCGTCGCCGTCGCTCCACAGCAGCTTGACCAAATCACCGCGACGGCCGCGGAAGGCGAAGACGTGGCCGGCATACGGATCCTCGGCCAATGCGGTCTGCACCTTGACGGCCAGGCTGTCGATGCCGCAGCGCATGTCGGTGACGCCGGCAGCCAGCCAGATCCGGGTGCCCGATCTCATGCCCATCATCGTGGGCCGATCATGCGCTGTGGCGCAGCGCGCGCAACACAGCGCGCAGACTGGCCTCGTCGAGCGGACCACGCAGGCGCAGCACGGCACCTGCGAAATCGACTTCGATGACGCCGGCGTTGCCTGCGCCGCGATGGGGTACAACCGCCAACGCGATTGATGCCTGCAATGGCGCCGATGATCGCGAATGGTCAGCGTCGGCGCCCAAGTCCGCAGCGACATGCACCGGAACCAGAACAGACGAAGCCAATGACGCCGGACGGTTCAGTTGCTCGGATCGCAGGTGCTCGCGGCGCCACTTGAACAGCATATTGGCATTGATGCCGCCGGCCAAAGCAACGGCAGCGACCGACGCGCCGGGCGCCAGGCACTGCTCGACCAGTTCCATCTTGAACGCCTTCTCGTGCTGGCGCCGTCGTGCTCCTGTGATCCCTGCCACTGTCTTCATGGTGTGCACCATCTCCTGCTGGTGCACACCATCAAGCGGGCTGCACTCTTCAGATCAGATGCTGACCAACCGACAGCAGAGGCGCAAGAATGGGGTTGGTCGGACTATTACGTCAAAGCTTGCCAGGCACCCGCCATGATGGATGGCCAGACCCAACAGGTACAGATCGGTGATTTGGTTGTGGCCCTGCACACGTGAAGAGTTGAAGAGCAAGTCGTCTCGCAAAGTCACGTCGTCAGGCCAGAAGGCGGCTTCCAGCGCGGCGCATGTTTTACGCAACTGGTCACGAACGCGTTGTATCGGCAGTACACCAGCGCGGCTGTAGTGGTGTGAGCTCAATACCCGAATGACGCCGTTTTCCACCAGCGGGCAACTGACGATCTACACCCCTGGGCTGTCAACAAACGCATTGGCCCTTGTCAAAAACTGGTGCGCATCGTCAAACAGTGCAATCCAGACGTTGACGTCGAGCAATGCGCGCATTCACGAAGCCGTTCAGATGCCTTCGCGGAGCATCAGTTCGCGCACCTGCTGTGTGGTCACGACCTCATCGCTGAGCGCCGGCAGAAGCGCAAACCGCCCTGAAAAAGAGGCCCGCGACTGTGACCTGCGTGCGCCTTGGACACCCGCAGCGGCACCCTGTCTCACCAGCTCGGAGACGGCGTCGCCCAAGGATATGCGCTGCCGCTGCGCCACGTTGCGGGCTGCGATCAAGGCGTCATCTGCAAGGTTAAGGGTGGTTCGCATAACGATGCTCTTCGTTGCCCAGCCTCGGTGCGCTTCGAGCTGGTGCTTTGGCTACGGACCAATCAGAATTTGTACGACCCTGACAGCGTGAAGTAGCGACCAGTACCGCTGTGCATCGATGCCCTATGGCCCAAGGTCACGGTTTCGGCTGTGTTGAGGGCGGGGTAGTAAGGGGCTGCGCGGTCAAGCAAATTGGTCACTTGCACGCGCAGGTCAAGACCCTTGATGCCCTTGAAGGTATAGCCCAGGTCAAGCGTTGCCCAGTTGGGCACGCTACAACCGGGGTAGCGATTGATGTAAAGGTCACGGCCATTGGTCGCGGTGGGCGCAGCCCCAATCACGCTGCGACCTACCAACGCCGCACCATCATTGTTCGGTCCGCCCCAATGACATGTTGAACCAGAGAAGTTCGCTGGTGGGGTGGTGGACCCATCGCTTTCACGAAAGAAATGGACGCCGCTGATGTGATTGATGGCTGCGTCGATCGCGTGCACCCCGAGTTCCAGAGCCGCGCTCAGCCGCAGCTTGCTGCGCGGCAAATCGCTTGCCGACGTGGCCCAGTCCGACAAGCCGCCATTGGTGCCGGCGAGGTTGTTGGTGGGGTATGCGATATCTTCTTGGCGGCTGTAGCGGATGAGGTAGGTGCCGCGCAAACCGAGGGTGAAACGCTTTGCCCATGCCACAGGAATCTGCAGCCGGCCTTCGAAATCGATTCCCGAAACTTCG
>JANNMQ010000985.1:0-6917 GCA_031398045.1 Rubrivivax sp. | reverse complement strand
GACCCCACGCACTACACCCGCACCAAGCGCGAAGCCGAACGGCTGGTGGCTGCCAGCGGTGTGCCCTTTGTGGTGCTGCGGCCGTCGATCCTGATTGGCACTGCCGACACCGGCCGCTACAGCGGCAAGCGCTACGGCCTGTACCAGCAGTGGATGGGCCTGGAGCGCCTGGCCTGCGACCGTTACCACCCAGTGTTCCACACCGTAGCACCCGACCTGCCGCTGAACCTGCTGCACCAAGACAGCTTCTGCGCAGCCTTCAAACTGGCCTACCGCTGGCTGCCTGATTGCGCCTACATGAACATGGTGTCAGCACCCGAGACGTCACCGTCGATGCGTGCGCTGTGGGAGATGTGGTTTGAACTGACGCGGCCACAGACCGTGTACGTCCACCCCAGTTTTGATGAGGTGCCCTTCAAGGACATCCCTACGCGGCAGCGCGCCTACCTGACCTTTGCCCGCGTGAACCTGGAAATTGCCAGCCACCACTGGCAGTTCCACACCGGCTGGCTCGAGCAGTTGCGCAGCAAGGGCCTGCAGTTCCGCAGCGCCACCACCGACACCGTGCGCACCTGCCAGAACCGCTTCGTCGCGTCGTCGCCGCAGGTTCGCAGCTACCTGCAGCGTTTTGCTGCCGAGATGTTACACGTGCCCCGTTACGTGGACGTTCTCCCCGTAGAGATGTCCGCCGCGCCCGAACGCGCCGTCCAGTGAAACAACCCACCCACTTGAAAGTACACCTGTCATGAAAACTCTCTATACCTGCGCGCTGGCCGCCTTTGCGCTGGCCGCCACGCTCGTCACTGCGCCTGCACAGGCAGCCGATTCGATCCTGGACAAGGTGCGCAGCGCCGGCGTCCTGCGCATCGGCACCGGCAACGACACGCCGCCTATGAACTACATCGACGAAACCGGCAAATGGACCGGTTTTGATGTGGAGCTGGGCGACGAAATCGCCAAGCGGCTGGGTGTCAAGGTTGAACGGGTTGCGGTCAACAACAAAACCCGCATCGCCTTTCTGGCCAACGGTCAGATCGACATCGCGCTGTCCAACATCAGCCGCACACTCAGCCGCGAAGAGCAGGTGGACTTTGTCGACCCGCCCTACCTGTTCACCGCCAAGGTGTTCTACGCGAAAAAGGGCCGCTTCACGTCGCTGGCGCAGCTGGGTGGCAAGCGCATCGGTGTCAACCAGGGCTCCAACGCCTTCACCGCGGCACCGATGGAACTGGCCAAACACTCCAGCGCCAAGCCCGAGCTGGTGTCGTTCCAGAAAAACGCCGAATGTTTTCTGGCGTTGAAGCAGGGAAAGATCGACGCCTTCACGCAGGACAGCCCGATCATCGCCGCCGTTGCCGGTGCAGAGGGTGTGGACTTCGAAGCTGTCGGTTCGGGCTACAGCCCGGGGCTGTATTCCATCGGCGTGCCACGCAACGACAGCCGCTGGCGTTATGCCGTCAGCGTGGCGCTGCAGTCCGTTATCAAGGACGGCACCTACGAGCGTTTGTACCAGGCCTGGTTTGGCGCCAAGGGTCGCTTCCCGCTGGCGCTGAACGCACGGCCCCGCCTGCCTGCGGATGCCTTTGGCGACAGCGCGATGGTCTGGCCCGATTGAGTGGCCGAGCCCAGCCTCCAAACCCACCCACCTGCCTTGCACGGCGCGGCCCCGCGCGGGCTGCGCACCGGAGAACCAAAATGATCAACTGCCACTGTGTCTTCAAGCGCCTGGCCGGCCGCAACGTGCTGGATGGTGTGGATCTGCAGGTCACCCGCGGCGAAACGATGGTGCTGTGCGGCCCCAGCGGCACCGGCAAGACGACGCTGCTGCGTGTCATCAGCGGGCTGGAGACCATCGACGCCGGCCGCATCACGGTCGACAGCCTGCCCGTGCATTCGGGCAACGCCCGCGGCATGAAGGGCAAGGTCGGCATGCTGTTCCAGCACTTCAACCTGTTTGAACACCTGAACGCGCTGGACAACATCGCGCTGGCTCCGCGGCAGGTGCTGGGTCTCAGCAAAACTGAGGCACACCGCCGCGCCGCGCGGCTGCTGGACGACCTGGGCCTGGGCGACAAAGGCGGCCATTTGCCGTCACAACTGTCGGGCGGTGAAAAGCAGCGCGTGGCGCTGGCGCGTTGCCTGGCAATGGAACCTTCGGTGATGTTGCTGGACGAGCCCACGTCGGCGCTCGATCCGGCGCGCACGGGGCAGGTGGCCGCATTGGTGCGCCGCCTGAAGCGCGACAACGTGGCCACCGTCATCGTCAGCCACGACCCGCAGTTTGGCGCCCAGGTGGCCGACCGGATGATGTCGCTGGACCGAGGCCGCCTGGTGGACCTGGACGATGACCTGCTTTGTTGTGACCCGATCAGCGGGCCGCTGGCGCACAGGGCGTCGGCGCTGCAGGGCCGGCGGCAGCCTGCAGCAGCGCATTTCAGCGCCTGACCTGCAGACCACCAGCCCACACTCCACAAGCACCCCCACGAGCACCCCCACGAGCACCCCATGCTGCACTACGACTTCGACTGGTCCATCCTGACACGACCGCAGTTTGTCGACCTGCTGGTGGACGGCACATGGCGCACCGTGGCCTTGGCCGTGGTGTCGGGTGCCTTGTCGTTTGTGGTCGGCGCGCTGCTGGCGCTGGCCCGCACCTGGCCATCTTCCGTACTGCGCTGGCCGGCCGACATGGCCGTTGAAGTGGTGCGCAACGTGCCGGCGCTGTTCTGGGTGCTGTTTTTCTACTTCGTGCTGCCGGAACTGCTGCCGCAGGCGGTGGGCCAGCGGCTGCATACCTGGCCCGACTATGCCTTTGCGGCAGCCGTCATGGGCCTGGCGCTGGACAACGGCGCCTACCTGTCCGACATCATGCGCAACGGTATGGTCAAGGTGTCGCGCGGCCAGCGCGAAGCGGCTGCCAATTGCGGCATGTCGGTGTGGCAGGAAAGCCTGTGCATCCTGTGCCCGCAGTCGCTGCGCACCATGATGCCGGCCATCACCAACCGGTTGATCCACAACTTCAAGAACACCTCGCTGTGTGTGGCCATCTCGCTGCCGGAGCTGAGCTGGGCGACGCAGCAGATCGAGTCCATCACCTTCAAGGGACTGGAAGTCACGCTGCTGGCCACCGCGGTCTACGCCACCGGTTCACTGGCATTGGCCTTTGCACTGTCGCGCTGTTTCCCTGCGCCTGCTGAAGGCGCGCACGATGCGGCCCGCAACGGCAACGCCCACGCGGTTGATCGCCATGTTTGACAGCGCCATGCCTCTGCAGTTGTATCTGGTGGGCAGCTTTCCGCAGGGCCTGCTGGGTGGGCTGGCGCTGAACGTGCTGGTGGCGCTGCTGGCCTTCGCGGGCAGTTTCTGCCTGGGCCACGCGCTGGCGCTGGGCCGACTGAGCCGGCACCGCGTGCTGCGGCTGGCCTGCGGTGCTTATGTGGAGCTGGTGCGCGCCGTGCCGCTGCTGATCGTGCTGTTCTGGTTCTTCTTCCTGATTCCCATCTTGCTGCAGGTCACGCCCTCGCCGCTGCTGACGGCGCTGATTGCGCTGACCGCCTACGCGTCCGCCTACCAGGCCGAATTCATCCGCTCCGGCATCCGCCAGGTGGCGCCGGGCGAGATCGAAGCCGCGCGGTCGCTGGGCCTGTCGCCGCTGGCCACCTGGCTGCGCGTGGTGCTGCCGCAGGCGCACCGTCGCATGTTGCCCACCTACGCCAGCTACTTCACGTCGCTGTTCAAGGACACCTCGGTGTTGTACCTGGTGGGGCTGGTGGACCTGATGCAGACCGGCCTGATAGCCGCCGAACGCAACCCGGGCCGGATGCTGCAGGCCTATGCCACGGTGGGTGCCCTGTTTTTCATCGTCTGCTGGCTGGGTTCTCGCCTGGCCAGTGGTTTGGAGCGCTGGCTTGCAACCAGCGAACACCGCCCGGTCGCGTCATTGCCGTCTGCAACGTCGCCCGCCCTACTTACCCGACCCACCCCATCGACGCCACCGCGTCTTTCCCAGGAGACACCCCATGCACATGCGTAACCAAAACGAACGTCATTTCGGCGCCCGCGTCGAATTCATCGAAGGTTTCAAGTTTCGGTCGCAGGCCTTCGAAGGCGACACCCTGCACGGCGCAACCGTCATCACCGACGAGCCCGACCCCATCGGCAGCAACGCCGGGCCCTCGACGCCGTCGATGCTGGCCATGGCGGTGGGCCATTGCCTGTCGGCCAGCCTGGTTGAAACCCTGCGCCACGCCGGCATCCACGTGTTGTCGTTGACTACCGAGGCCATCGCCGTGGTCACGCCCAACGCCGAGGGCAACCCGCGCATCCAGCAGATCACCGTGACCATCAAGCCGGTGATGGACAAGGCCTCGCGCAACATCGACCGCTGCATCGCGGTGTTCGAAAACTATTGCACCGTGTGCCAGTCGATCCGGCCCGCGATACCGGTGCATGTCAGCGTGCCCTACGTCATCCGCCAGGCGCAGCCCGCGTGATGCAGTCTCACCCGCCACAGAAGGAAGCTGCCATGTCTGAGATCACCACACCCGTCGTCGATGTCCGCCAGCTGTGCAAGGCCTACCCGCATGCGGGCGCGCAGGTGCCGGTGTTGCAAAACCTTCAGATGTCCATCCGCCGTGGTGAATCGGTGACGATTCTGGGCGTCTCCGGCACCGGCAAATCCACGCTGCTGAACCTGCTGAGCGGTGTCGACCAAGCCGACGCCGGCAAGATCGTGGTCGACGGGCAGGACATCACGCAGCTGGGCACCGCCGGCCTGTCGCGCTACCGGCGCGAGAAGGTCGGCTTCGTGTTCCAGTTCTACAACCTGATCCCGACGCTGACCGCGCTGGAGAACGTGATGACCGGCTGGGAGGCTGCCGGCATGCCGAATGCCAGCTGTGAAGCCGCGTCAACTGCCATGCTGGCCGCGCTGGGCCTGGCCACCAAGGCAAGCTGCTTCCCAGAACAGCTGTCCGGCGGCGAGCAGCAGCGGGTGGCCATCGCCCGTGCACTGGTCAAGCGGCCAGCGCTGTTGCTCGCCGACGAGCCCACCGGCAACCTCGACCCCAAGACCGCAGACACCACCATCCGGCTGTTGCTGGAACAGTCGCACCAGGCCGGCAGCGCGCTGGTCATCGTGACGCACAACCCGGCGATCGGTGAATTCACCGACCGCACGCTGGTGATGTGCAATGGCGGCCTCGAAGAGCGCCTGCCGGTGGTCATGACCGCGGCCCGGCGGCTGGAGAAAGCAGCATGATGCCGCGCCAACTGGTGGCCGGCATGCGCCGTGCGGCCTGGAAGATGAAAGGGCGGCTGCTGGCTGCGGGCCTGATCATGGGCAGCGCGCTGGCCATGTTCGTCGGCGTCTACAGCGCCATCGACAGCCTGTTCGATTCACGCACACAGTGGTACCGCGAACTGAACGTGGCCGACCTGGACGTGCGCATCGTGGCTGAAGACGCGCAGAACATTCCCGGCCTCGGTGCCGTTGACGGTGTGCAGGCCGTGCAACAGCGGCTGGTGCTGCCCGGCAACATCGACACCCCCAAGGGATCGAAGGTGTACACGCTGATGATGGCCACCGAAGCGGTGCCGGCCATCAACCAGCTGCGCATCGACGAAGGCCGCAACTTCGACCCGCAGCACCCCACCGAGGTGGTGATCGAACGTTCGCTGGCGCTGCACCACGGCTACAAGGTGGGCGACCGCTTCAGGCTGAACGTGGGCAAGGACCACTACGACTTGACGGTGCGTGGCATTGCCACGTCGCCGGAATTCCTGGTCGACAGCGCCAACCCCAACTTCTTCCTGCCCAGCAAGGGCTCGCTGGGTGTGGTGTATGTGCCTTACGCGCTGATCCAGCCGCGGCTGGGCTACACGCTCGTCAACAGCCTGTTGATCGACATCCGCGAAGGCGCCGACCACCGCCTGGTTGAACAGGCGGTGTTGCGCGCGCTGGGCCAGAAGATCACGGTGGAAGAAAGCCTGCCGCTGGAACGTCAGTTCGGGCACCTGTTTCTGGAACTGGACCTGGGCGCGTTCAAGATCTTCGTGCCCGCCATCGTGCTGATCTTCGTCATCACCGCGCTGGTGATCACGGTGTTCCTGATGCGCCAGTGGATCGATGAACGCAAGGCCGAGATTGGCGTGATGATGGCGCTGGGCTACTGCCAGCGCGCCATCGTGCTGGCGTTTGCTGTGCCGGCACTGGCGATTGCGTTGATCGCGCTGGTGTCGGGCACCTTGCTCAGCTTCGTCATGCTGTACGGCTTTGGCATCGACTACGCCCGCGCACTGGGCCTGCCCGCACCCACACTCGCGCTGCGGGGCTGGCCGGTGCTGCAGGGTTATGCGGGGCTGCTGGTGCTGCTGGGGCTGGCAACGGCAGGGCCGCTGCGCTCCATCCTGAAGCTGACGCCACGCGAGGCGCTGCGCGGCCACACGCAAGAGAGCGCCGGCGTCGCGCAGCGCCTGGGCGCGCGCTTGGGGCGGCTGGGCGGGTCGGTGGCCTGGCGCTACGCGGTGCGCAACCTGCAGCGCGGCAAAGGCCTGGCGGGCCTGTCGGTGCTGGCCATTGCGCTGTCGCTGGGTGCGTCGCTGTCGTACTTCGTGTCGCTCACGTCGTTTCAGCAGAGCATCGTCCAGCGTTTTGCTGCCGATGACTGGAGCCTGGCCGTCGACTTCCTTGCCCCCGTCTGGCCCGATGAGCTGGGCACGTTGCAGCAGACGCGCGGCGTGACGCGCACCGACCCCTACCTGCGCGGCGCCATCACGCTGCGCAAGGGCGAGCGCACAGAACCGTCTCTGCTGCTGGGCATGGCGGCGGCCAGCCCGGCGCGGCAATTGCAGCTGGTGGCGGGGCAGGCACCCGGGCCGCAGCAGCCGCAGGGCATTGCCATCGAGCGCAAGACGGC
>JANNMQ010000913.1:0-4004 GCA_031398045.1 Rubrivivax sp. | reverse complement strand
CGGCGGGCCCGACGAAGCCGAAGCCGCGCAGTGGTGCAAAGCAAACATGAAAAAGCCCATCGTCGGCTTCATCGCGGGTGTCACTGCACCAGCCGGCAAACGCATGGGCCACGCCGGTGCGCTGATCAGTGGTGGCGCCGACACTGCAGATGCCAAGCTGGCCATCATGGAAGCCTGCGGCTTCACGGTTACGCGCAACCCGTCTGAGATGGCGCGCCTGCTGAAGGCCCTGCTGTAAATTTCATGGGGGGGGCAACGCCCTTCTTCATAAAACACTGCCACAGCCAGCCAGCGGCCCGGTCGTCCAACCAGCTTGTGTACCCGCCCGGCTGCATGGGCCCAGACCGTCGGAACCAGGGCCGCAGCAGCGGCCCTGATCTTTTTTGGAAGTTGACCGCGCTCAAGATGGCGGGCCATCTGTAATTGCCACAATGGGGCAGCCCAGGGCGACCACTACACTCCTGGCCCAATCTGATACTGGCAGCAAAGCACCAAAGCCCCGATGGAACAGTTCATGCACGCCGACTTCTGGATCGCCGTCGGCCAGATCATCATGATCGACATCCTGCTGGGTGGCGACAACGCCGTCGTGATTGCACTGGCCTGCCGCAAGCTGGCGCCGGCGCAGCGCACCCAGGGCATTCTCTGGGGCACGGTGGGTGCCATCGTGTTGCGCGTGATCCTGATCTTCTTTGCGCTCACACTGCTGGCCATTCCCTACCTGAAACTGGTCGGCGCCATTTTGCTGGTCTGGATCGGCGTCAAGTTGCTGGCGCCTGATGACGACGAACATGGCGACATCCAAGCCTCCGACAAACTGTGGGCAGCGGTTAAAACGGTGATCGTGGCCGATCTGGTGATGAGTGTGGACAACGTCATCGCCATTGCCGGCGCCGCCGAAGGTGCCGGTGGCGACCACAAGATGCCGCTCGTCATCTTTGGCTTGTTGGTGTCCATTCCCATCATCGTCTGGGGCAGCCAGCTCGTCATCAAGCTGATGGACCGCTTCCCGATGATCATCACCATCGGCGCCATGTTGCTGGGCTGGATTGCGGGCACGATGGCGGTTGCCGACCCCGCGCTGCTGTCTTACGTCAGCACCGAACCCGCAGCCAGGGCCGGTGCGCTGCCTGAGCCCACCGCCTTGGTACGCTACGGGGCCGGCACCGCCGGTGCACTGCTGGTGCTGGCTTTGGGCCTGTGGGCCAAGCGCAAGAAAACCCCCGAAGACCCGGCGCAGGCCTGACGGCGGCGTCACGCGCCAACTGCCCACCGCCAAGCAACGGTTTGTGCTTCAGTTCGGCCCAGCCTGCAGCGGCCACCATGCCCTTCATTCCTCACGCTCTGGGGCAGGTGGTGGCCGGGCATGTGCTGCACCGGCTGCTGGGCAGTGGTGCCCATGGTACGGTGTACCTGGCCAGCCCCGCGGGCACCACACGGCTGGTGGCGCTGAAGCTGTTGCCCCTGCCCCCAGGCGCGGCGGCCGCGGCGGCTGAAAAAATCTTCCACGAAACCGCAGCCGCAGCACGCGCGCTGCACCACCCCGACGTGGTGGCCGTGCAAGGCGCTGGCGTGGAAAACGGCCTGTGTTGGCTGGCGATGGACCCTGTGCCGGGTGGTGAACTGGGCCGCTACACCCGCCCGCCCCGGCTGCTGCCAGAAAGCCTGGTGCTGCAGGTTTGCCGCCGCCTGGCGCTGGCTCTGGCCTACGCGCACCGGCAGGGCGTGGTGCACCGCGATGTCAAGCCCGCCAACGTGTTGGTGCACTGGCCCAGCCAGACCGTCAAGCTCAGCGACTTCGGCCTGGCCCGCATGGCCGACAGCAGCCACACAGCCACGGGCATGATGCTGGGTTCACCCGCTTACATGGCGCCTGAGCAGCTGGCTGGCAGCGTGCCCACGCCGCGCAGCGACCTCTACGCGCTGGGCGCCACGCTGTACGAATTGCTGGTGGGCCGGCTGCCCTATGCCAGCGCCAACATGGGCGAACTGTTGCGCCAGGTGGCGCAAGACGCACCGCCCGACCTGGCCGCTGTACGCCCCGACCTGCCACCCGCGCTAGCGCTGCTGCTGCGCCAACTGTTGGCCAAAGCACCCGCTGACCGCCCCGGCGATGGCCAGGTCTTGGCCGCTGAACTGGAACGTATCACCCGACTGTTACCCCCGCCGCCCGCCCCTCCACCAGGCAAGGACCTTCGCACAACCGCTTAAAAAGCCTGCAGCGCTGCATCGCGCCACCCAGCTTGTGGCTGGGGAGGGCCCGTTTTTCCGTTGCACAATCGCCGTCCACCAAAGCCCAAACTGCATTGCAGACTGACCCCCAGTGCCGATGACCTACGAGCTGCACGCCGCCGTGGATCCGGGCCGCGCACGCAGCAACAATGAAGATTCGGTGGCCACCGATGACGGCGTCGGCTTGGCCGTGTTGGCCGACGGCATGGGCGGCTACAACGCCGGTGAAGTGGCCAGCCACATGGCCACCAGTTTCATCAGCCTTGAATTGGGCCGCTGGCTGCGTGAAGCCAGCGTGCAGGCCAGCGACGCTGAAGTCAAGCGCGCGATGGACATCTGTGTCGACAACGCCAACCGCGCCATCTTCAACGCCGCCAACGCCAATGCGCAATATGCCGGCATGGGCACCACGCTGGTGTTGGCGGTGTTTCGCGACGACCGTGTGATCCTGGGCCACGTGGGTGATTCACGTTGTTACCGCCTGCGGGGCGGCCGCCTGCAGCAAATCACGCGCGACCACTCGCTGTTGCAAGAGCAGATTGATGCCGGCCTCATCACCCCCGAACAAGCCGCGTTTTCGGCCAACAAAAACCTGGTGACCCGCGCCGTGGGCGTGGAAGACACCGTGCTGCTGGAAGCCCATGCCCACGAGGCGCTGGGCGGCGACCTGTTTTTGCTGTGTTCAGACGGCCTGTCAGACATGCTGGACGATGCCGCCATCGCCACCCTGTGCACCACCGCCAGCACCGGCCAGGAAACGCTGCAGGGCTGCTGTCAAGCTTTGATAGCGGCTGCCAACGACGCCGGTGGAAAGGATAATATCTCTGTCATTTTGGTACGCGCCGGGGGTTCGGCCGGGGTATCGTCACGCTCCTGGTGGCCATTTAGGCGATAAATCCAGAGCCGTTGTGGACTGCCTGTGCGGACGCAGGGCTCCTGGTGCATGTGGTCGGCTGCCGGTGGCGGCGGCCTGAATAGAGGGTAGGCATGGGCAAGCTGGTGGTTTCGCTGGACGGTGTGGTGATCAAGGAAGTCCAAATCACCAAGGACAAGACCACCTTGGGTCGGCGCCCCTACAACGACATCGTCATCGACAACCTGGCCGTCAGTGGTGAACATGCGGTGCTGCAGATGGTGGGCGGCGATGTGTTCATTGAAGACCTGAACAGCACCAACGGCACCTACATCAACGGCAAGGCCGTCAAGAAACAACTGCTCACGCACAACGACACCGTAGAGATTGGCAAGTACAAGATCAAGTACCTGGTCGACGAAAGTGGCGACTACGAAAAGACCATGATCATGCGGCCGGCAGGCGCCGCGGGTACACAGCCTTCGGCCCTGGCTGCGGCGCAAGCTGGCATGGCCGGTCTGGGCGCATCTGGCTTGGCAACTGCTGAGACAGCCCTGCAATCGGCATCGATCAAGGTGCTTAACGGTGCCGCGGCCGGGCGCGAAGTGACGCTAACCAAAGTGGTCACCACGGTGGGCAAACCTGGCGTGCAAGTGGCTTCCATCACGCGGCGCCCGGGCGGTTTTGCTTTCTCGCATGTAGAGGGCAACAGCCGCCCCAGCATCAATGGCGTGCCGCTGGCTGCCGACTCTGCACCGCTGCGCAATGGCGACGTGATTGAGCTCGCCGGCACGCAGATGCAGTTCATCTGCCGCTGACGTTCAAGTTCCCGGGCGGCGCCGCGGCTGCTTGAAGCAGCGCTGAGCGAAACCCAGGCGCGCACTTTTTTGCAGTGCTGCAACGCGGCTTGGGTGGGGTT
>JANNMQ010000833.1:0-4227 GCA_031398045.1 Rubrivivax sp. | reverse complement strand
CCACCGATGACCCCTGCACCAACCAAAAAAACCCATTCAGGGGCCAACACTGTTCACTTAGAAATGACTTCTTTCGGGCTGAGCATGTCGAAGCCCCGCCAAGCACTTCGACAAGCTCAGTGCGAACGGATCAAAGTGAAGAGTGTTGGGGTCTGACCCCGTTCTCCAGGTGACTTTCGATGGTTGCGTGCAGCTTCATCAGTAGAAACACCGGTGTGACATCGGTGGAAACGATTACATGCGGCGCCACGCTGCCGTTGTTCAATCGTGTAACTGCCATGAAAACCTTTACATGAGCCGCCGCGTGGTTCCGTTCTCAACCCCAGGCGCCCCGTGCAGCGCCGGCCACCATGCCCGCCACCATCCGTGACGTGGCGCGTGTTGCGGGTGTGTCGGTGGCCACCGTCTCGCGGGCGCTGAACGGCGCCGACAACGTGCTGCCCGACACCCGCCAGCGCATCCAAGCGGCGGCCCATGCACTGCGCTTCACCCCTTCAGGCGCGGCGCGCAGCCTGATCACGCGGCGCACGCACACCGTGGGCGCGTTGCTGCCCGACCTGTACGGCGAATATTTCAGCGAACTGATACGCGGCATCGACCAGGCGGCGCGTGCGCGCGGCCTGCACCTGATGGTCAGCAGTTCACACGGCGACGCCGCCGAAGCCGCCAAGGCCATGCGTGCGATGAATGGCCGCGTCGACGGCCTGATCGTGCTGTCGCCACATGCCGACGCCCACTTCCTGCAGCACAACCTGCCGGCCCGCTTGCCAGCCGTACTGCTGAACACCGGCGCTGAACTGAGCGGGCACACGCGCTTTGCCGTTGACAACTTCGGCGGCGCACAGACGATGACGCGCCACCTGGCGGCCAGCGGGCGCAAGCGCATCGCCTTCATCGGCGGGCCGCAAGGCAACCACGAAGCGCAAGAACGGCTGCGTGGTTACCGTGCCGGCCTGAAAGCCGGCGCCAAGGAACTGGTGTTCGACGGCGACTTTTCAGAAGAAAGTGGCTGGCTGGCGGGGCGGCGCATTGCACAGAGCAAACCCAGGCCCGACGCCGTGTTTGCCGCCAACGACATGCTGGCCGTGGGCTGCCTTTCGGCGCTGCGTGAAGCCGGGTTGCGTGTGCCTGAAGACGTGGCGTTAGCCGGTTTTGACGACATCCCCATCGCGCGCTACATCACACCAGCCCTGACCACCATCCGCGTGCCCATCGCCAGCCTGGGTTCTGCGGCGCTCGACGCACTGGCCAAAGCCGTGCAAGACCCCGACAGCCAGACCACGCACACGGTGGTGATGCCGGTGGAACTGGTGGTGCGGCGTTCATGTGGTGCCGGGCCGCCGCCGCAGCCGCAGCAGCCCGGCCCACCGGCGCCTGCCGCGCACTGATTTCCCTGACCTGAGTTTTTGCGTTTTGCCGAGCCCTTTTTTGCCACAGCGTTTTTGCCACAACGTTTTTGCCACAACAACAGACCCACCCCCAAGGAGACCGACATGAACCGTTCACCCCGTGTCTTTCCCAGCCGCAGCTTGCGCCTGCATGCCCTGGCCGCCGCCGTGGCGCTGGCGCTGGGTGGGGCCGCGCAGGCGCAGCTGAGCACATCCACCGTCAAGGGCCAGATCAGCGCCGGCACCAGTGCGGCGCAGGCCGGCCTGGTGGTCACGGCCACCAACCGCAACAACGGCAACACCTACCGCACCAGCACACGTGCTGACGGCAGTTATGCACTGACCGGCCTGGCGCCGGGTGACTACGACATCCGCGTCGCGCTGCCCAGCGGCGCCACACAAAGCCAGCAGGTCACCGTGGCCGTGGGTGAAACGGCGGCCGTGGACTTGAGTGTGGGTGGCCAGGTCATCACCATCACCGGCAGCGCCTTGCGCAAGGACGTTCGCAATTCAGAAGTCGGCACCACCGTGAACCGCCGCCTGATAGAAACGCTGCCCCAGGTGTCGCGCAATTTCCTCAGCAGTGTGGACCTGGCTCCAGGCGTGACTTACAGCAACGGCACCATCCAGGCCGGGGCGCAGAACTTCGACCACGTGAACGTGTTTGTCGACGGCGTGGGCCAGAAGAACAACATCCTGAAGGGTGGCCTGACCGGCCAGGACAGTTCACGCGGCAACCCGTTCCCGCAATCGGCCATCGCCGAATACCGCGTGCTGACGCAGAACTACAAGGCCGAGTACGACCAGGTCAGCAGTGCCGCGGTGACGGCCATCACCAAGTCGGGCGGCAACACCTTTGCGGGCGAAGCCTACATCGACCGCACCGGCACCAATTGGCGCAGCAAGTCGGTGTTCGAAAAAGAGCGCGAAGCCCAGGGCGTGGCGCTGCAACCGTCCAGCAAACAAGAGTACGGCTTCAGCTTGGGCGGCCCCATCGTGCGGAACCAGGTGCACTTTTTCTTCGCCTACGACGGCAAGAACATCGAAGACTCGCGCCAGGTGGTGCCGCGCAACCTGGACAAGCTTCCCGCCAGTGGCGGCATCATGCCCACCATCCGCAGCGCCCAGGGCAGCCAGGTCGACAAGTTCACCGAGCACCTGCTGTTCGGCAAGATCGACGCCCAACTCAGCGAAGACCAGCGCCTGAGCGCCAGTTTCCGCGTGCGCCGCGAAGCCGACCGCACGCCGGAAAGCAACGATCTCAGCCTGCCCGGCAACGACGTGGAGCGGCGCAATGACGAGACACGCTTCGACGTCAAGCACGAATGGGCGCTGGGCTCGATGCTCAGCGAGTTGCGCCTGGGTTACGAGGACTACACCTGGAACCCGCACTCGGCGTCCAGTGAGCCTTTTATCAAGTACAAAGCTTCGAACATCCCCACGCCGCAGCGGCTGTCGAATTCGGCCGACGTGATCTTTGCCGGTGGTTCACCCAACGCGCAGAACCGGGGGCAGAAGGGGGTCTTCATCAGTGAAGACCTGACCTACACCGGCCTGGCCGGCCACGTCATCAAAGGCGGTGTGAAGTTCAAGGCCATGAAATACGCGCTGTCGGGCACAGCCTTTGGCGTCGACATTGTCGAAACCTTGATCGACAACGTCACGGGCCTGTCCTACTTCAACGGCAGCGTCTGCACCGGCACCAATGTGCTCAACGCCGGGCTTAACAGCGACCAGTGTAGGGTTGCGCGCGCCATACCCGGTGCGGCGGCGAACTTCAGCAACAACCAGTTTGGCCTGTACCTGCAAGACGACTGGCAGATCAGCAAAGCGTTGGAGCTGAACATCGGCGTGCGCTGGGACTACGAAGACAACATGCTGAACAACAGCTACGCGACGCCAGCCGACCGTGTGGCAGCCCTGCGTGGGCTGGACGGGCCGCGCTGGGGCATGACGCCCGCAGCCGGGCAGACCTATGCGCAGTCATTGGCCAGGGGCGGCATCAACATCGAGGACTACATCAGCAGCGGCAGTTCACGCCAGGCCTACAAGGGTGCGCTGGCACCGCGGGTGGGCATGTCCTACGACCTCAGCGGCAACCGCAACACGGTGGTGTTTGGTGGCTGGGGCCGTTCTTACAGCCGCTCGATGGCCAACCACGCGCTCGACGAGCTGCAGAAAAACGCCCAGGCCGGCGGTGAAATCTGGCTCATCCGCAACGACTTCAAGATGCCGTTTGCCGACCAATTCTCGGTCGGCCTGCGCCAGGCGCTGGGCAGCTGGAACGCTGAGCTGGCACTGAGCCGGGTGGACGCCAAAAATCAATTCATCTGGTTCGGTGGCAACCGCGACCCCAATGGCGGCTGGGCCAACCAGAGCCCCATCGACCCGCTGTGGGGCGGGCCGAATGGTTTTGGCACGCTGATCCTGGGCGACTTCGTGGGCCAAACCCGCACCGACGCGGTGTTGGCCAAGCTGGAAAAGCCCTACACCCGCAGCTCGGGCTGGGCGACCAGCGTGGCCTACACCTACAGCGACGCCAAGACCACGCACAAGGAGTGGAACAACGAGATCTTCGACTGGACCTACGGCCGCCCGGGTGTGCGCGGCTGGAACTCCAGCATTCTGGTGGCCGAACACCGACTGGTGGCCGCTGGCATGTCCGACACCCTGTTGCCCTGGGGCCTGACTCTGGCCGGCAAGCTGACCTGGGACAGCGGCCTGCCGCGGCGTCTGACGGATTGTTCGGCCGGTTTTGACAAGTGCGTTTCCACCCGCGGCGAAGCGCCGGACTTCACGCAAGTGGACGTCAGCCTGAGCAAGTCGTTTGCCATCCTCG
>JANNMQ010000806.1:0-1775 GCA_031398045.1 Rubrivivax sp. | reverse complement strand
CAAAAGCCAGCACCAGCAAATAGGCCCGCACCTTGGCTTCAACCTCGGGCCCCACCTTGGCCAGCACCAGAAAGGGCCAGGGAAACACCAGCAGCAAACAGCCCACCACGGCCAGGCTTGCGGCCACCCACAGGGCCTGGTGCACCTGCCGGCCGGCCTGCTGCAGCTGGCCTGCGCCGTACAAATGGCCGACGATGGGTGACAAGGCCATCACCACACCCATCAGACCGATGAAGATGGTGATGTACACCGCCGACCCCACGGCCAGCGCTGCCAGGTCGGTGGCACCAGCACGGGCCACCAGCACCGTATCGACGGTGGCAAAGGCCAGCACCGACAGCTGTCCCACCATCACCGGCCAAGCCAACCCAGCAATGCGTCTGGCGTTGGTCTGCAGGGACTGTCTTGCGCCGCTGCCGGCGTTCAAAGGGGCGCCGCAGGCGCTGCGGTGGTTGTGCTGGGTACGCCGTTGGCGGGCAGAACAGCTGGTGCCAGAAGATGATCGGCACCGGTGGCCAGCCGGGCCCGTTCGGCGTAGCGGTTGAAGCGCCAGGCGGTGCCTTGCTGGGTGATGCGCCGCCACACGGCGCGTTTGTCGGCCGGGGTCATGGCTGGCCAGTGCTGCACCTCTTCAAAGCTGCGCCCGCAGCCTTTGCATTCGGCGTCGCCCTGGCTGGTGGAGCAGATGGCGATGCAAGGTGCATCGGGTGTGCTGGCGTACCAGGCCAGCCAGGCAGCACGGGGTTTGGCCGGCATGGTGGTGTCGTCGCAGGTGGCCTCGCGGTAGTACACCATCAGCGCATAGACCTCGGCCAGCGCGCGCACCTCGGCACAAGCGGTCACGCCGTCGGTGGAAGGCGAGCGCTCGCGCCACCAGTTGATGGCGGCTTCGATGTCGGTGATGTGGATGCCGGCCATGCGGGGTGCTGGCTTAGGGGTTCAGCCCGGCGGGTAACCCGCCTGCGTCAGCTGCGCCACCACGACCTCGGCAGGCAGCAGCGTTTGCACCCGCACCAGGTGCAGCGTCAGGTCGGTGGTGACTGCGGCCTGGGGGTCGCTGGCATGCACGGCCTCGGTGATGGCGCGCACGCAGTGGCCGCAAGACATGTTGGGAATATGCAGTTCGATCATGGGGATGCCTTTTTCTGTTGCTGCGCTTCAGCGCTTCAGCATCTCAGGGTGCAAGCAGCCCAGTGAGCGTGATGTGCCCGGCCGCTGCCTGCATGGCTGTTTTACATGCCCGCGTAATTGGGCCCACCGCCCCCTTCGGGCGTCACCCACACGATGTTCTGGGTCGGGTCTTTGATGTCGCAGGTTTTGCAGTGCACGCAGTTCTGCGCGTTGATCTGCAGTTTTTGTTCACCCGCGCTGTCGTCCACAAACTCATACACACCAGCGGGGCAGTAGCGGCTTTCAGGCCCGGCGTAGCGCGCCAGGTTGATGGCCACTGGCACGCTGGCGTCTTTCAGCGTCAGGTGCGCAGGCTGGTTTTCTTCGTGATTGGTGTTGCTGACAAAAACCGAACTCAGGCGGTCAAAGCTGATCTTTCCGTCGGGTTTGGGGTAGTCAATAGGCTCACATTGCGAAGCCGCGTGCATACGGCCGTGGTCGGCCGCGCGGCGGTGCACGGTCCAGGGCGGGCTTTTCAGGCCCAATTTGGGCAGCAGCCATTGTTCGATGCCCGTCATCAGCGTGCCCACCGTGTTGCCCTGCTTGAACCACTGCTTGAAGTTGCGGGTCTGGTGCAGTTCATCAAACAGCCAGCTCTTGTTGAA
>JANNMQ010000798.1:0-4158 GCA_031398045.1 Rubrivivax sp. | reverse complement strand
TCTTCCTTGCCGCTGACGCGGAAGTTGGTGAGCTGTTTGGTGCGCGTGGCATTCACCACCAGATCGTTGTCGCGGCTGTGGATGCCCACGATCATGCCTTCATACACCGGGTCACCGGGTTTGACGAACATTCTGCCGCGGTCGTCCAGTTTGCCCAAGGCATAGGTGAAGATTTCACCGGCGTCCATGCTGATCAGCACGCCGTTTTTGCGGCCGGCGATTTCGCCTTTGTAGGCCTCGTAACCGTCAAAGATGTTGCTGATCAGGCCGGTGCCGCGGGTCAGGTTCATGAACTCGTTGGAAAAGCCGATCAGGCCGCGCGCCGGGATGCGGTATTCCAGCCGCACGCGGCCGCGGCCGTCGGTTTCCATGTTCACCAGGTCGCCCTTGCGTTCGCCCAAAGCCTGCATCACGCCGCCTTGGTGCTGGTCTTCGATGTCGGCTGTCACCAGCTCGATGGGTTCGTGCTTTTCGCCGTTGACCTCGTGGAACACCACACGCGGCTTGCTGACGGCCAGCTCATAACCTTCGCGGCGCATGTTTTCCAGCAGGATGGTGAGGTGCAGTTCACCACGGCCGCTGACTTCAAAGATGCCGTCTTCTTCAGACTCTTTCACGCGCAGCGCCACGTTGCTTTGCAGCTCCTTCTGCAGCCGGTCCCAGATCTGGCGGCTGGTGACGTACTTGCCTTCGCGGCCGGCCAGCGGGCTGTTGTTGACGCAGAAATTCATCGTCAGCGTGGGCTCGTCCAAGTGCAGCATGGGCAGCGGCATCGGGTTGGCCGGGTCGGTCAGTGTGACGCCGATGCCGATGTCTTCAATGCCGTTGACGAGCACGATCTCACCCGGTCCTGCTTCGGTGGACTGGATGCGCGCCAGGCCTTCGAAGGTCAGCAGCTGGTTGACGCGGCCCTTCCAGCTCTTGCCGCCTTCCTCGGGCGTGCCCGAACACACCAGCACGTCCTGCATGGGCCGCACGGTACCGGCGGTGACACGGCCCACGCCGATGCGGCCGACAAAGGTGCTGTAGTCCAGCGAAGAAATCTGCAACTGCAGCGGCGCGTTCGGGTCGCCCTGGTGCGCCGGCACATGGCGCAGCACGGTATCAAACAGCGCGCTCATGTCGGTGGCCCAGGCTTCGGCTTCAGCACCTTCGGTCAGCGAAGCCCAGCCGTTCAGACCCGACGCGTAAACGACCGGGAAGTCCAGCTGTTCTTCGGTGGCGCCCAGCTTGTCAAACAGTTCAAAGGCGGCGTTGATCACGTAGTCGGGACGCGAACCGGGTTTGTCCACCTTGTTCACCACCACGATGGGCTTCAGGCCCAGCGCCAGCGCCTTCCTGGTCACGAAGCGGGTTTGCGGCATCGGGCCTTCTTGTGCGTCGATCAACAGCACCACGCCGTCCACCATGCTCAAGGCACGTTCCACTTCACCGCCAAAGTCGGCGTGGCCGGGGGTGTCGACGATGTTGATGTGGGTGTCCTTCCAGGTCACGGCGCAGTTCTTGGCCAGGATGGTGATGCCGCGCTCGCGTTCGATGTCGTTGCTGTCCATCACGCGCTCGGCCACCTTTTCGTTGTCACGGAAGGTGCCGCTTTGGCGCAGCAGCTGGTCCACCAGCGTGGTTTTGCCATGGTCGACGTGAGCGATGATGGCGATGTTTCTGATGGCGTGGGTCATGGGTGGTCCTGAACTTCGATGGGGCTGAGCAGGCGGTCAGCGATCAGCTCGCCTGCTGTGATGTGGGCCGTGCCGAGGAAGGCAGGGGCGTGATGGGTATGGGGCGCGGCGCGGTAAACCCGCACGGCCGTGGCGTCGGCCAGTGCCACGCGGCGGCGCAGGCCACACAGAAAGCGGCCCGCTTCGTCGTCGGGCAGGCAGACCTGCGGCAGATCAGCCACCAGCACTTCGGGTGCCAGCAGCAGCGCTTCGCGCTCGGCAGGCTGCAGGGCTGACAGTGCTTCCATCGTGATGGCGTTGTGCAGCGTCAACGCACCGCTGCCCGTGCGCCGCAGTGCACTCAGGTGCGCGCCACAACCCAGCGCAGTTCCGATGTCTTCGGCCAGGGTGCGGATGTAGGTGCCTTTGCTGCAGCGCACGTCAATCACCAATTCTTCAGCTTGCCAGCTGACGATGACGATGTGATGAATGAAAACGGCACGCGCCGGCCGTTCGACGGTGATACCTTGGCGGGCGTATTCGTACAAAGCCTTGCCTTCATGCTTCAGCGCCGAATACATGGGTGGCATTTGCTGCTGGGCACCAACAAAACGCGCGCAAACGGCGTCAACCAGCGCGGGATCGGTTGGCACCGGCCGCTCTTCCAGCACCGCACCTTCACGGTCGCCGGTGCTGGTGTTCTGGCCCAGCCGCAGGGTAGCGGTGTAGCTTTTGTCGGCGTCCAGGCTGGCTTGCGAAAACTTGGTGGCGGCACCAAAACACAGCGGCAACAGCCCCGTGGCCAATGGGTCGAGCGTACCGGTGTGGCCGCCCTTTTCCGCGCGCAGCAGGCCCTTGGCCTTTTGCAGCGCGTCGTTGCTGGTCCAGCCCAGTGGCTTGTCCAACAGCAGCACGCCGTGCAGGTTCTTGCGCGGCAGCCGGGCAGGTTTGTCGGTCACGGCTGGTGCAGTCATTCGCTGTCTTTGGCTGCCGGCTTGGGAGCAACGGCGTCGTCACTGTCCAGGGCACGCGTTGCATTGGCACGGCTGATCAAGGCCGACAGTTCCAGCGCACGCTCGGTGGTGCGGTCAAACTGAAAATGCAAGGTGGGCACGGTGTGGATAGACAGCCGCTTGAACAGACCATTGCGCAGGTATCCCGCAGACTCGTTCAACGCCACTTCACAAGCTGCGGTGTCGCCCAGCAACAGCGAGAAAAACACCTTGGCGTGCGCGTAGTCGGGTGTGACCTCGACGCTGTTGATGGTTACCAGCCCAATGCGCGGGTCTTTCAGATCGCGTATCAGCTCGGCCACATCACGCTGGATCTGGTCGGCCACACGGAAGCTGCGGTTGGGGGTGGCTTTTTTGTGTCGCATGGCGGGTGGGTGCGTGCGGGGTGACAGGGCGTGCGGGCTGGACCCAAACACAAACCCCGCCTGCTTTTCAGTAGGCGGGGTTTGCTGATGTAGGTGCAAATCCGCCGTTACAGCGAGCGTGCCACTTCCTTCACTTCGAAGAATTCCAACTGGTCACCTTCCTTGATGTCGTTGTAGTTCTTCAGCTTGATGCCGCACTCGTAACCTTCCTTGACCTCACGCACATCTTCTTTCATGCGTTTGACGGATTCGAGTTCACCGGTGTAGATGACGGTGTGGTCACGCAACAGGCGGAAGCGCGCTGCGCGGTGCACCTGGCCGGCGGTGATCATGCAACCTGCCACGGTGCCGATCTTGCTGGCCACAAACACGGTGCGGATCTCGGCCGTGCCGATGGTCTCTTCACGCTGTTCTGGCGCCAGCATGCCGGTCATCGCGGCCTTGATCTCGTCCACCGCGTCATAGATGATGTTGTAGTACTTGATCTCGACGCCATTGCCTTCGGCGAGCTTGCGCGCGCCGGCATCGGCCCGCGTGTTGAAGCCGATGATGACGGCCTTGCTGGCGATGGCCAGGTTGACGTCGCTTTCGCTGATGCCACCCACCGCGGCATGCACGATCTGCACCTTCACCTCGGCCGTGGTCAGCTTCAGCAGGCTCTGTGCCAACGCTTCCTGCGAACCCTGCACGTCAGCCTTGATGATCAGTGACAGCGTCTGCGCGGCCGCTTCGCCCATGTTCTCGAACATGCCTTCCAGCTTGGCGGCCTGGCGGCGGTTCAGGTTCACTTCGCGGTACTTGCCTTGGCGGAAGGTGGCGATTTCGCGCGCCCTTCTCTCGTCCGTCAGCACCATGAATTCGTCACCGGCCTGCGGCACTTCGGTCAAACCCTGAATTTCAACTGGCATTGAAGGTCCGGCTTCTTCGCAGGTCTTGCCGTCTTCGTCCAGCATGGCTCGCACACGGCCGTAGCTGCTGCCTGCCAGCACCACGTCGCCCTTGCGCAGCGTGCCACTTTGCACCAGCACGGTGGCCACGGGGCCGCGGCCCTTGTCAAGGCGGGCTTCGATCACCAGGCCCTTGGCGGCCGCCGCCGTTGGTGCTTTCAGTTCCAGCACCTCG
>JANNMQ010000589.1:0-1802 GCA_031398045.1 Rubrivivax sp. | reverse complement strand
AGCTAGGGGCCTTGCGGCCCACTGCGCGTTAAGCCCGCACAGCAGTGGCAGACGCAGCAGGATGCCGCGACATGGGGTGCGCATCGCCGTGACAGGCACGACGCTGCGATGGAAGGGGGCCTTTTGAAAGGCCTTTGAACAGGGCTTGTGCAGGTTGTGCATTCAGGCGCCCTGCATCATGGTTTGGCGGCTGCGGGCCACACGCGTTGCGGTGACACGGGTTTCACCGGCCTGGCGCGCGTCACGCTCGGCGCGGTCGCGCAACTGCTTGGCCGCCGAGATCTGCACCAGCACCGGCTGACTGCGCACCAGTTCGTCGAGCAGTTGTTGTGCGTCGTCATCCCAGGGGCTGGGGCCGTCTTCTGCGGCCTGGCCGGCCAGGCGCGACGGCGTGGCATCGACGCGGTCCAAATCGGTGCCCAGCGGCAGGATGTGAAACAACGCGTCAAAGAGCGCGTTGCAGAACTCCTGCACGATGTAGGTGGCGCCGGCATAACCCATAAACGGTGTGCCGGTGTGGCGCCTGATGATGGCGCCCGGAAACGACGCTGCAATGTAAGCCGGCTTCGGGCCATGCCCCGCACCGCCCATCTCGGCCAGGTACATGCGCTCGTTGTAGGAACCAAACATCACCAGCGGTGTTTTTTCATGCGTGAGCTTGCGCACCGCTTCGTTGTCAGTCTTTTCACCGGCCTTGCGAGCCACCGCGAAGCTGCAAGGCAGCCCCAGTTCGTCTTCCAGAAAGTGGCGGATGCCTCGGGTGTAGGTTTCGCCAGCCACGACAGCAAAGTTGGCGGTGCCGAAAAAGTCTTGCGTGACGCTGCGCCACAAGTCCCAGATGGGCTTGATGGTGGTGTGCTTTTCGCGCTGGATGAAGGGCTCGGGGTCCAGGTGCAGCAACTGCCCCAATTGGCGCAGGAAAGCGGTGGTGCTGTGCAGGCCGATGGGTGCCTGCAGGTAGGGCCGTTCCAGGGCTTCACAAAGCATCCTGCCGTATTCACGGTACATGCAGATGTTGACGTCGGCTTCCACCAGGCGCGACACATCGGCCACGTGGCTGCCGAGCGGAAACACCATGTTCACCTCGGCGCCGATGCCTTGCACCAGACGCCGTATCTCGGCCAGGTCACTGGGCATGTTGAAAGTGCCGTAACAAGGGCCGATGAGGTTGACGCGGGGTTTTTCACCGGCAGGGCGTTGTTCAAACGGCGTGCGCTGCGGCATCTTGTGAAGCCCGTACTGGGTCCACAACCAGAACATCGCGCGGTTGGCACATTGCCACTGGTCTTCGTCAATGGTGCGCGGCAAAAAACGCTGGATCGTGGTGCCTTCTGGCGTGACACCGCCGCCGATCATTTCTGCAATGCTGCCGGTGACCACCACGCTGGGCAGGTCGGGGTCGAGCGCCGCATGGGCGCGTTTCATTGCGCCTTCGGTGCCTTCGCGGCCCAGCTGCTCTTCGGCCAGGCCGGTGACGACGATGGGCAGTTCGTGCGGCGGCAGCGCGTCGGTGTAGTGCAGCACGCTGGTAACGGGCAGGTTCTCGCAACCCACCGGGCCGTCGATGATGACCTGCAGCCCCTTGATGGCCGTGAACACGTAAACCGCGCCCCAGTAACCGCCTGCGCGGTCGTGGTCGATGACGTAATTGAGCTTGGGCGTTTTAATCTCGGCCATCAGATCATTTCCTCGGCCTTGCGTTTTTTCATCAGCTTGATGACCTGGCGCTTGGTCTCAGAACGGAACTCGGGACGCTCTTGCGGCACTCCTTCCCAGACACCGCCGCGGTCGCCTTCACCCAC
>JANNMQ010000735.1:0-4934 GCA_031398045.1 Rubrivivax sp. | reverse complement strand
GCGGCCATGTTGCAGGGCTTGCTGCCGCTGTGGGTGTACTGCGCGATGTTTTCGTGCAGGCCGTCCATGAACTTCCAGCCGCCGCCGATGGGTTCACCCTTGCCGTCTTTGTCGCCCCACAGCGTGAGCCAGGCCGTGACGTCGAAAAAGCCGGTACCCGAACTGGCCGGGTTGGGCATCACCACCTGGCCCTTGTAGACCGGCTTCAGCAGGTCTTTCCAGGCTTCGGGCTTGGGGATGTTCTTCTTCGCCGCTTCCACGGTGTTGAAGCAGATGGTGGCACCCCACACGTCCATGCCGAACCAGGCCGGTACCTTTTTCTTGTCGATGTAGGCGCTCATGATGGCGTCGGCGTTCAGCGGCCGGTGGGGCTCGAGCATGCCGTTTTTGTCCAGCAGCGCCAGGCTGCTGGCGGCCACGCCCATCACCGCATCGGCCTGGGGGTTGGCTTTTTCAGCCAGCAGCTTGGCGGTGATGACGCCGGTGCTGTCACGCACCCACTTCAGTTCGATGTCGGGGTAGTGCTTGTTGAAACCTTCCTGGTAGGCCTTGAGCTGGTCGGTTTTCAGCGCGGTGTAGACCAGCAGCGTGGTCTTCTGGGCCTGGGCGGCGCCGCCCAGCGCCCGCAGGGCGGCGGCGGACACCAACGACAAGATACGGTTCAGGTGCATCAAGGTTCTCCAGGGAAGGTGCAGAAAAATGAATCCAACCGGGCATGGTGCGTGACTTGCGTGACGGCCGTTTGACAAGCGTTTGACAAGCGTTGACCAAGTTCAACCCATTTCGGCCCCCCGGCTGGCGGCCGTTACTCGGCGGGGCCGGCATCCAGCGTGGGTGAATCAAAAAACGCAGCAGAGACCGTGCCAAGCCGCGCCGCGCCAGACAACCAATCTATGCGCCGGGGTCTGTCGGTGTCAACGGTGTTTCGCCTATTGTTGACAATCTACGATCTGCAGTTTCCAATCGGGAGCTGCCGGGCTCCCGCCCGCATGGCCACCATGACCCACCCCACCATTGCCATCTTGCAGAACAGCTCGCTCACCTCGGTGGTGCAGCAAGAGCTGGAGCGGCGCATCGTGCAAGGCGAACTGGCACCCGGCGACAAGCTGCTGGAAGCCGCGCTGGCTGAACAGCTGGGTGTGTCGCGCGGGCCCGTGCGCGAGGCCTTTCGCATGCTGGAAGAAGCGGGTCTGGTGCGGCAGGAAAAGAACCGCGGCGTGTTTGTGCGCCACATACCGCTGGACGAGGCGCTGGAGATCTTCGACCTGCGCGCGATGATGGACGAAGCGGTCGGCCGCCAGCTGGCCAACACCATCACGCCCGAGCAGCTGCGCCAGTTGCGTGGCATGGTGGACGTGATGGAACGCGCGGTGAAAGCCGGTGACGCCGACCAGTACCACCGGCTGAACCTGGAATTTCACGACACGCTGGTGGCCGTCGCCGGCAACCGCAAGCTGTGCGAGATGTACCGGCGGCTGATCAACGAACTGTCGTTGTTCAGGCGCATGAACCTGGCCGATTCGAGGCAGCTGCCGGTTTCAGCCAGCGAACACCGGGCCATCGTTAAAACCATCGCCAGCGGCGATGCCGATGCAGCGGGCCTGGCGATGCGCCAGCATGTGCTGGACAGCAAACAACGCACCCAACGCAACCACGGTGCAACCCGGCTTGCAGCGGCGGTCGAGCTGGCCGCTGCATCCACCACCACCAACACCACCACCACGCCATCGGCCCCTGCCGTTCGCAAGAAGGTCACCCATGCTTGAAGTCAATGGCCGCCACTACCAGCTGCCCACAAAACCCACGGTGGTGGTGTGTGTGGACGGCTGTGAACCCGACTACCTGGCGCAGGCCGTGGCTGGCGGCCATACACCTTGGCTGCAGCGCGTGCTGGGCCGCGGTGAAAAGGGTGGCACCGCTTTCATCGCCGACTGCGTGGTGCCCACTTTCACCAACCCCAACAACCTGAGCATCGTCACCGGCGCCCCGCCCAGCGTGCACGGCATCTGCGGCAACTTCCTCTACGACGTGGAGACGAGCACCGAGGTGATGATGAACGACCCCAAGTGGCTGCGAGCGCCCACTATTCCAGCCGCGCTGGCCGGCGCAGGCAAGCGCTGCGCCGTGGTGACTGCCAAGGACAAATTGCGCCAGCTGCTGGGCAAGGGCATGGACCTGGACGTCACGGGCAAAGGCGGCAGCGTGTGTTTTTCATCTGAGAAGGCCGACCAAGCCACGCTGGCCGACAACGGCATCACCGGTGTCGTGCAGCTGGTTGGCAAGCCGGTGCCCAGCGTGTACAGCGCCGACCTGTCTGAATTTGTGTTTGCTGCCGGTGTGCAGCTGATGCGCCGGCCGGCCCACCAGCGGCCCGATGTGATGTACCTGAGCACCACCGACTACATCCAGCACAAACACGCACCCGGCACCGCAGGCGCCAACTCGTTCTACCAAATGATGGACAGCTACCTGGGCACGCTGGACGAAATGGGCTGCGTGATTGCACTGACGGCCGACCACGGCATGAACGCCAAGGTGTGGCTGGACGGCCAACCCGATGTCATCTACCTGCAGGACCGGCTGGATGCATGGCTGGGCGCTGGTGTGGCGCGCACCATCCTGCCCATCACCGACCCCTATGTGGTGCACCACGGCGCGTTGGGCTCCTACGCCACCATCTATTTGCCGGCTGCGGTGGTGGCCGATGCGGCCACACGCATCGCCGCGCTGCGCGGTGTGGAGAGGGTCCTGACGCGGGCTGAAGCGGCGCAGGCCTTTGAGCTGCCGGCCGACCGCATTGGCGACCTGGTGGTCGTGTCGGAGCGATCCACCGTCATCGGCACCTCAGTTTCGCGGCACGACTTGTCAGCGTTGGAAGTGCCGCTGCGCAGCCACGGCGGCGTGTCTGAGCAGCGGGTGCCGCTGATCGTCAACCGGCCCCTCAGTGGCCTGGACCCAAACCGCCGCTGGCGCAACTTCGACGCCTTCGAGCTGGCGTTGAACAGCGCACAGTGACGCCTTTGCGCGCCACGAAAACCCCCCAGAACACAACCATGCGACAAGAAGCCCTGCGTATCGACGGCCAGAAGGTGGGCGCCGACGACCGCCCGCCCGATCGGCGCATCAACGTGCTCAACCCCTACACCGGCGCTGTGGTGGGCAGCGTGCCCAAAGCCACCCTGGCCGAAGTGCGCCGCGCCTACGACGTGGCGCAGGCCTACAAACCCAGACTTTCCCGCTTCGAGCGCGCCAACATCCTGAATCGCTGTGCGGCGCTGGTGCGTGAACGCGGCGCCGAGATCGCGCAGCTCATCAGCGCCGAATCGGGCCTGTGCATGAAGGACGCCGTCTACGAAGCCGGCCGCGTGTCTGACGTGCTGATGTTCGGCGCCAACGAATGCCTGCGTGACGACGCACAAACCTTCAGCTGCGACATCACGCCGCACGGGCGCAAGCGCCGTGTCTACACGCAGCGCGACCCGCTGCTGGGCGTCATCACCGCCATCACCCCGTTCAACCACCCGATGAACCAGGTCGCGCACAAGGTGGTGCCGGCAATCGCCACCAACAACCGCATGGTGTTGAAACCTTCGGAAAAAGTGCCGTTGTCGGCGCTGCTGTTTGCCGACCTGATGCTGGAAGCGGGCCTGCCAGCGCCGATGCTGCAGGTGATCACCGGCGACCCGCGCGAGATTGCCGACGAAATGCTGACCCACCCGTCGGTAGACCTCATCACTTTCACCGGCGGCGTGGCCATCGGCAAGTCCATCGCCAGCAAGGCCGGGTACCGGCGCATCGTGCTGGAACTGGGCGGCAACGACCCGATCATCGTGATGGAAGACGCCGACCTGGACGAAGCCAGTTCGCTGGCGGTGCAGGGCAGCTACAAAAACAGCGGCCAGCGCTGCACCGCCGTCAAACGCATGCTGGTCCACGAAAGCGTACGTCAACGCTTCACCGACCTGGTGGTCGACAAGACGCGCGCCTGGAGCTACGGCGACCCAGCCGACCCCAAGATCGAGATGGGCACCGTGATCGACGAAGAAGCGGCGCGGCTGTTTCAGAGCCGGGTCGACGAAGCTGTGGCGCAAGGCGCCCGCGTGCTAACAGGCCATCAGCGTGAAGGCGCGCTGTATGCGCCCACGGTGGTGGGCAGCGTGCAGCCCGAGATGACGCTGGTGATGCAGGAGACCTTCGGCCCGGTGTCACCCATCATCAGTTTCGCCAGCATCGACGAAGCCATCCGCATCAGCAACGGCACCGCCTACGGCCTGAGCTCTGCGGTGTGCACCAACCGCTGGGACTACATCACGCGTTTTGTCAGCGAACTGAACGTGGGCAGCGTCAACGTGCGCGAAGTGCCGGGTTACCGGCTGGAGCTGACACCCTTTGGCGGCATCAAAGATTCCGGTCTGGGCTACAAAGAAGGGGTGCAGGAAGCGATGAAGAGTTTCACGAACATCAAGACCTATTCACTGCCTTGGCTGTGAGCTTGGGGCCAACAGGCGCCATCATCGGTCGGTGATACACCTACTTAATCTTTTGGCCGCGATTGCCCTGCTGGTGTGGGGCACCCACATCGTGCGCACTGGCGTGCTGCGGGTGTTTGGTGAAAACCTGCGCCAGGTGCTGGCCCGCAGTTTTGGCAACCGGTTCCGCGCCGCTGCGGCCGGGCTGGGCGTCACCAGCCTGGTGCAGAGCAGCACAGCCACCTGTTTGATCGTGGCTTCTTTTGTCGGCTCGGGGCTGGTGGGCACTGCCGCCGCACTGGCCGTGATGCTGGGCGCCGACGTGGGCACGGCGCTGATGGCGGTGGTCTTCTCTTTTGACTTGTCGTGGCTGAGCCCGCTGCTGATCTTCATCGGTGTGGTGATGTTCATCAGCCGCCAGAACACCGGCGTCGGCCGCGTGGGCCGTGTGTTGGTGGGGCTGGG
>JANNMQ010000732.1:0-7988 GCA_031398045.1 Rubrivivax sp. | reverse complement strand
TCAGCGTCAGCACGTTCAGCGACGATTCTGTGCAGTAACTCCACGACATGATCGATTGCGGATCGGCGGGTCCGATCAGGACGGCGTCGGTTCGCAGGTCTTTGTAGCAGGCGGTTTGCTGGGGACCGTCGGGCCTCTGGTGTTCGTGATCGAAGCCGAGAACGTGACCGAACTCGTGCAAGATCAGCCCCCGAAAGCTGGCGCGTGTTGCGGCACTGGTGTTCCAGTCGGAACGAAACCCCATCAGCAGGCCGGGCGGGTCGTTCGGCGGCGGCACCACACGCTGCGCGGCGGTGGACAGCGTGTTCATGCCCGATTGCAGCGTGGTGCCGTTGTTACCGCCATCGCCCATGCGCAATTTCACGCGCACATGCAGCGCCGAGCCCGCGGTGGGGCAATCAACCCAGGTGGTGCGCAGGTTCAGTGGGCTGATCCAGAAGTCCTGAATCGTGCTTGCGACAAAAGCTTTGGCGTCGTTCGCCGCCTGTGCGCTTGGAAACTGCAGCAGTTCATGCCAGCACAGGGGGATGACGTTGCCGTTCTGGGTCCAGAACTTGGTGTCTTTGCTCACCACCAAGGGCTGGCTGATGCTGGTGCCTGGCTGCGCCCTGGCTGGAGAGAATTGCAGTGCACAGACAGCGAGCGTGAATGCGCACAGTGTGCGCGACCAAGTGCAGTGGATGTTCATGGGTCATTCACCTTGTGTTTATCGGGCTTGCCCGGGCCGGGCCGCCGACGAAAACCTTGAAAAAGGCGCGGATCCTTCATGGGTGGATTCCGAGCTGGGACTCACCGAGTCCAAACCTGATTGGGCGCGTGGGCAGCTGTCTGCGCATCCACCAAAGGTGCCATACCACTCCTCCCTGTGGCGGATGCTGAAGTCGAATGCGCCCGCACATGCAGGGCCTACAGTTGCGCCCATGCACAACGCGGCGCCGATGCAGGTTCTGATGGTCGATGACCACATGATGTTTTTGCAGGGCCTGAAGAACCTGCTGAGCGTGCTGGCGCCTGGCCTGTCGGTGGACACCAGCACCGATCTGGCGCAGGCGGTGCAGTGGGTCCAGCTGTCGACCTACGACCTGGTGCTGCTGGACTGGCACCTGGCCGACTGTGATGGCCAGGAGTCGATTCGCCGCTTGCGAGATGCCGGCTGCGCAGCGCGCATCGTCGTGCTCTCGGGGGAAACCAGTGGCGCGCTGATACGCAGCACCGTTGATCTGGGTGCGGCGGGTTTCATCCCCAAGACCTACAGCTCTGAAATGATGCTGATGGCCTTGGGCAAAGTGTTGGACGGACAACTCTTCTTGCCCGCGGAGGCGCTGCACAGGTCTGGCGCGAATGTCGCTGTGGGCGGCGCGGTGGAGACTCAGCTTCGACTCAACGGCCTCACGCCACGCCAAGTCGATGTCTACCGCGCGGCGGTGCGCGGCCTGCCCAACAAGTTGATAGGGCGCGAACTGGGCATTGCGGAGTCCACCGTCAAGAGCCACCTGACCGCAGTCTTTGCGGCACTCGGCGTGCACAACCGGACCGAGGCGGCTTACCAGGCATCGCGCGATGGCACGCACATTGGCTGAGGCCAGCCCGGCGCTAGCGTCGACCCGACATGATGAGCGTGAGCAACGGGTTGCGAGACGGGCCGACACGATGGGCCTGCAGCAGATGCTGCGCATGGGGCGCCACAGTTACCTGCTGCTGCCCCACGCGCTGTTGATGGCCTACCTGGCCGGGCAGGCCGGAGCGCCGGTTTGGGCTGCTGTCTGGTTGGTGACCTGGACCTGCCGAGAGGTTTACGCCCACCGACTCAAACAGCGGTTGCAGGCGGCGGGCCCGGTGCCGGCTGCGAGCGCTTTTGACGCGGTGGCGCGGGGCTACTTCGTGGCGGGCCTGCTGGCAGCCGGGTTGCTGCCGGTGTTTTTCAGCCTGTCGAACGATCTGGTGCTGGGCACGGTGATGGTGCTCGTAGCGATTCATGGCGCTGCGGCGCTGGTGGCGGCCAGCGGCGCGATGCGTGCCTGGTTGGGTTTCTCCATCCCTTTGCATGGCGCGGTGATCATCGGTTTTGTCGCGCGCGGCGGTGTTGCGGGGTGGGTCTCGGCCGGGTTCGCGGCCCTTTCATTCCTCCTGGGTATCGTGGTCGTGCGAGCGCAACGCCAGTCCATCACGGCAGTGGCCGGCTTGATCGACGACAACGAGGCCTTGTCAACGGCATTGGCCGTTGAACGCGACCGCGCCGAAGCCGCCAGCGCATCGAAGACCCGCTTTTTTGCTGCTGCCAGCCACGATTTGCGCCAGCCCTTGCACGCGCTGTCGATCAATGCGACCACGCTGGGCCTGGTGGCGCATCGTTCGGGCGACCCGTTGCTGCAGGAATTGAGCCAAGGTATCGGCAGCGCTTTGCGCCAAAGCCGCAGCTTGCTCGACGGCCTGCTCGACATCTCGCGCCTGGACGCGCACGCGGTGCAGACCGGCCTGACGCCCCACGACATCGGCGCCGTGCTGGGTGCCGTGCGCGAAGAGTACGCCGCGCTGGCCGCGCAGCGAGGCCTGTCGCTGCTGGTTGACGTGGCCGCAGCGCCGCCCTGGGTGCTGACCGACGCTGACCAGTTGCTGCGCATTCTGGGCAACCTGGTTGACAACGCCCTGAAGTTCACACGCGAAGGCGGCGTTGTGTTGTCAGCGCAGGCTGCGGCGACGGGCCGCGTGCGGGTCTGCGTCAGTGACACCGGGCCGGGCATCTTGCCGGCCGACCACGAACGGGTGTTCGAGGAGTTCTACCAGGCCGGCCAGGTCTCACGCGACCGCTCGCAAGGTTTGGGCTTGGGTCTGGCGATTGTCAAGCGCACGGCGGCGCTGCTGGACATTCCCATCCGGCTGATCAGCGAAACTGGGCGTGGCGCACGCTTCGAGTTGAGCCTGCCCGCCGCGGTACCGGCGGTGCAGCACAAGTCGGTGCCGATTGATCTGCGCGCAGGCCGAGCGCTGTCGGTTTTGCTGGTCGACGACGAGCCCGAAGTGCTGCAGTCGCTGTGCACCTATTTGCGCCAGATCGGCTGGTCGGCGCGAGGGGTGGCCAGTGGTGCAGAGGCCGTGCAGGCGCTGGCGCAAGGCTTTGCAGCCGATGTGCTGGTGCTCGACTACCGCTTGCGTGCAGAGACCGGCGCTGAAGTGGTCGCCCGGCTGCGCAAGCCCGACAGTGTCCACGCGGACCTGCCCGTGGTCATCGTGACGGGCGACACAGCAGCGCAGCGCTTGCGCGATTTGTCGGCGCTGGCGGTGACGGTGCTGCACAAACCTATCGACGGCGAACGCCTGGCGCGTGCGCTGGTCGATGCGGTGGGGCGATGACTCCAACGCGTTGGGGTCAGCGATAAGTGCTCAAGCGGTAGGTGCTCAAGCGCCGCCCGCTGCGGCGACGGGTTATGGCCTGCGCTGCCAGCGCGCAGCCGATCAGGGTCGGCAGCGCGGGCTCAGGTACGCTGTGAACGATCATCTCGTAGGACGCCGAGCGCACATCCCAGTTGATGCCCGCGCGCGCGATGGACGCGCCCGGCGGGTCTGCCACAGCGCCTGTCCAGGGGGCCCGGTACTGCGGCGACAACAACGACAGCACTTCGTTGTCGGTGGAAATCGATTGCCCCGGGCATTGGTGCCGGAGACCTTCAGCCAGATGCTCTGCAGGCTGACAGATGCTCTGCAGGCTGACCGGTTGCAGCAGATCGACGGCGTCTTCGTGCCCGAAGCTGAAGGCGATGGTGTCGCCCGGCGCCATGTCGGTATCGGCGCTCAGCATCAGCGTGACCCCCCACTGGCCGTTGCCAAGATCCTGCTGGTCTTCCGTCATCGTCAAGACGCGGCCATCAATGCTGCGCAGCTCAGCCACGCCAACACTGTTGAGCGTGAAACCGCCAAATCATGGCGCAAGTTGTTCGCATGGCGACAGGCCGGCCGGCAGTCACTGTCAGCCCGGCCGACAGCGGAAAAAGGCGTGGGAGTGCGGTTGGCTTGTTCATCTGCTGCTGCTGCCAAGGCCACGGCCATTGCAAGCACAAAGCAGCGCCGCGGCACCGTCACAAGCTCGAATCAGCTACCGTGCGGGGATGAACCCAACCAGCACGCCCCTGAAACCGCCTTCCATCGCCACCCTGGCCTGGCGCCAGACGCAGCGCGATTTCCGCGCCGGTGAACTGCGTCTGCTCTTGGTGGCGGTGCTGCTGGCGGTGGCCGCGCTGACGGCGGTGGGCTTTTTTGCCGACCGCTTGAGCAGCGGCCTGCAGCGCGACGCGCGGCAATTGTTGGGCGGTGACGCGGTGGTGGGCAGCGACCGGCCGGCGCCACCCGAGATGGCTGAAAAGGCCCGCGCCTTGGGCCTGCGGGTGTCAAGCAGCGCCAGTTTCCCCAGCATGGCACGTGCCACTGAAGCGCAAGGCGGCGCCACGCGGCTGGTGGCGTTGAAGGCGGTGGGCCCGCAGTACCCGTTGCGCGGTGTGCTGCAGCTGCAGGCCGCTCCGGACGCGCCGGCGCAGCGCATGGCCGCTGCGCCCGCGCCCGGCACGGCGTGGGTGGACGCTGCGCTGCTGGACGCGCTGCAGCTGAAAGTGGGCGACCCGCTGCTGGTGGGCGACACCACGTTGCGCATCGGCCAAATCATCGTCATTGAACCGGACCGTGGTGCCGGCTTCTCCAGCCTTTCTCCGCGTGTGATGGTGGCCGAAGCCGACCTGCCCGCTACGGGTCTGGTGCAGCCGGCCAGCCGTGTCAACTGGCGCCTGGCGGTGGCCGCGCCCGACAACTGGGGCGTGGCGCGTGGCGACAGCACGGTGGCTGAATTTGTGGCCTGGGCCGAGGCGCGCATCAAAAACGCACCGCTGCGCGGCGTACGCGTGGAATCAGTGCAAAGCGGCCGGCCCGAGATGAAGCAGACGCTCGACCGCGCTGAAAAATTCCTGAACCTGGTGGCGCTGCTGGCGGCGCTGCTGGCCGCCGTGGCGGTGGGCATTGCGGCGCGCGACTTTGCGCAGCGCCATCTGGACGACTGTGCCATGCAGCGGGTGCTGGGCCTGTCGCAGCGCCGCATCGCCGGCGCCTACGCGCTGGAGTTTGGTTTTGTCGGCTTGCTGGCCAGCGCCTTGGGCGTGCTGGTGGGCTTGCTGGTGCACAACGTGTTTGTTTGGCTGCTGGCGGGCCTGGTGGACGCCGCGCTACCGGCGGCCAGCGCCTGGCCGGCGCTGCTGGGCATGGGCGTGGGCATGACGCTGCTGCTGGGTTTTGGCCTGCCGCCGGTGCTGCAGCTGGCACAGGTGCCGCCGCTGCGTGTGATCAGGCGTGACGTGGGCGGCCTCAAACCGGCTTCGCTGGGCATGCTGCTGGCGGGTGTGGCGGGTTTTGTCGCCTTGCTGATGGCGGTGTCGTCAGACCTCAAGCTGGGCGCCATCGCGGTGGGTGGTTTTGCGGCGGCGATTGCGGTGTTTGCGCTGGCGGCATGGGGTGCGGTAACGGCCCTGCGTGGGCTGGTGCCGCAGGCTGGCGCGCCGCGCTGGTTGGTACTGGCCACGCGCCAAATTGCAGCGCGGCCGGCCTTTGCAGTGCTGCAGGTGTCGGCGCTGGCGGTGGGCTTGCTGGCGCTGGTGCTGCTGGTGCTGCTGCGCACCGACCTCATCAGCAGCTGGCGCAATGCCACCCCGCCTGACGCGCCGAACCGCTTTGTCATCAACCTGCAGCCCGACCAGAGTGAACCGTTTCAGGCTGCGCTGAAACAAGCGGGCGTGCTGCGCTACGACTGGTACCCGATGATCCGCGGCCGCCTGGTAGCCATCAACGGCCGCGATGTGACACCGGCGCAGTTCACGCAAGACCGCGCTGCGCGGCTGGTGGAGCGCGAATTCAACCTGAGCCATGGCGCGCTGCAGCCACCGCACAACGAAGTGGTGGCCGGCAAGTGGGTGGCCGATGAAGCCGATGGCCTGTCGGTGGAAGAGGGCCTGGCCCAGGAACTGGGGCTGAAGCTGGGCGACACGCTGCGTTTTGACATGGCCGGCCAGCTGCAGGAAGGGCGCGTGACGTCGCTGCGCAAGGTGGACTGGGGCTCGATGCGCGTGAACTTCTTCGTCATCTTCACGCGCAGCCAGATGAAGGACTTGCCGGTGACCTACATCAGTGCTTTCCGTGCGCCACCAGTGGCCGGATTCGACAATGCGCTGAGCCGCGAATTTCCGAACATCACGAACGTGGACGTGTCGGCCAGCGTGGCGCAGGTGCAGCGGGTGCTGGACCAAGTGATACGCGCGGTGGAATTCCTCTTTGGCTTCACGCTGCTGGCCGGCCTGGTGGTGCTGTTTGCCGCCATCACCGCCACGCGCGAAGCGCGTGCGCGTGAATTTGCGTTGATGCGGGCCATGGGCGCCAGCGGGCGCTTGTTGGCGCAGGTGCAGCGCGCCGAACTGCTGGGTGTGGGTGCGCTGGCCGGGTTCCTGGCTTCCGTAGCGGCCGTGGCCGTGGGCTGGCTGTTGGCGCGTTATGCCTTTGAATTCAGCTGGAACCCATCGTGGTGGGTGCCGCTGTGGGGCATGGCAGCCGGTGCGCTGCTGGCGCTGGCGGCCGGCTGGTGGGGGCTGCGCGAGGTCTTGCGCAGCCCAGTGCTGCAAACATTGCGCCGGGCCGGCGCGGTGTAGGTGAACCGGTATCTGTAAAACTTGCCTGCTCAGCTGTTTATCAGGCCCATGTCAGCGCTGCTCATCAGGCCCTCGATGTCCATCAAGATCAGCATGCGTTCGCTTTCGCTTTCGCCATGGCCGGATTTGACCGTGCCGATGCCGGTGATGACGTTGCCGTCAACGCCCGAATTCAGCAATGGCGCGGGCTTGATCTGTTCGCGTGTCAGTTCCAGCACGTCTGACACCGAATCAACCACCGCGCCCACCACGCGGCCCTTGACGTTCAGCACCACCACCACGGTGAAGGTGTTGTAGTCGGCGCTGTCGCAACCCAGCTTCAGGCGCAAGTCGATGATGGGCACGATGACGCCGCGCAGGTTCACCACGCCTTTGATGAAGCTGGGTGCGTTGGCAATGCGCGTGGGTTGTTCGTAGGAACGGATTTCCTGCACACGCAGGATGTCGATGCCGTATTCCTCGGCGCCCAGCTTGAAAGTAAGAAATTCGCTGGCCACGGGTGGGGCGAAGGCCGCAGGGCTGCCGGTGCCTGCACCCGCGGCCGAAGCGGCAGAGGCCATGGCGGCCGACAGGGCCCGGGTGGCGGCTTGGGTGTCAGCGCGGGTGGCTTCGGCAATCATGTCCATGTTGATGGGTTCCTTCAGGTGGTCGGGCAGGCGGTGGCTGTGCTGCAGCAGCGGCTGTCGGCCGCAATGCGTGTCAGTTTTATCGACTCGTCGGGGCTCACTCTGTAGCCAGTTCCCCGGCCTTTGCCATCAAAAGGTCTCCCACTCCTCGGTGCCGCTGGTGGCCTGAAGGCCTGAACTGCTGCGCGGTACAGCGGCCGCGACCGGTGCCGAAACGGGTGCAGCCTTGCGGGCCTTGGTGATGACGCGGATGGCGGCATGGCTGGGGCGCAGCTGTTCACGCGGGCTGCTGTTGCTGTGAAAGCGAAAACCCGACAACGCCGAAGTGAGCTGCCCCGATTGGTCTTGCAGCGACTGTGCTGCAGCCGCGCTTTCTTCCACCAGCGCGGCATTTTGCTGCGTCATCTGGTCCAGGTCGGCCACGGCCTGGCTGACCTGGCCGATGCCACTGCTTTGTTCGGCGGCCGCCGCTGATATCTCGGCGATGATGTCGGTCACGCGCTGCACGCTGGCGACGATTTCGGTCATGGTGTTGCCTGCATCGGCGACCAGGCGCGAACCCGACTCCACCTTTTCCACGCTGTTGTTGATCAGGCTCTTGATCTCGCGAGCGGCCTCGGCGCTGCGTTGTGCCAGGCTGCGCACTTCACCAGCCACCACCGCAAAGCCGCGGCCCTGTTCACCGGCG
>JANNMQ010000723.1:0-4036 GCA_031398045.1 Rubrivivax sp. | reverse complement strand
ATGCCGAAGAAGCCGACATTCATGTTCACGATCTGCCAGAACGACAGCTGTGGTTTTGCAACGCTCAGGGCCGGCCCTTGCTGAAAAGAAAACGGCCGCCGGCCACCGGTTTGCACCGGTGCAGCACAACGGCCCTGACTGCCATCGCAACGTCAGAAGTTGTACTTCAGCGTCAGCTTGGTCATGCGCCCGTTGATGGACCGCGCAGCGCCCCGGCCGTCGTTGCTTTCGGTGTAGCCCACCTTGTTCAGCGCGTTGTTCACCGACAGGCCCACTGTGGCCGCCGGCGTGATGGCATAGCTTGCAAAGGCGTTCACTGTCATGTAGGCCGGCAGCGTGATGGTCACCGGGCCCGTGGGGCCGTCGTCTTTCGACGCCGAGGTGCCCACCACATTCAGCCCCAGCACCACCGCGTCAGAGACGTTGAGCGTGGGCGTCAGCTGGTAGACCAGCTTGGCCTGGCGTTTCGGCGTGGTGCCCACCAGCGCTGCATTGCTGCTCTGCGTGATTTCGGCGTCGGTGTAGGTAACGCCGCCCGTCAGGCTGAGCATGCCCAGGCGCAAAGCTGCTTCCAGTTCCAGACCCTTGGCTTCGTACTTGTTGGTCTGCACACGCACTGGGTTGGTGGTGGGGTCGACGTTGATCTCGTCGGTCTTGGCGAAGAACAGCGTGGCGAACAAACTCACGCCGCCGCTGCGCCACTTCACGCCGCCTTCAAACTGCTGCACCTCGTTGACGGGGATCTTGCTGCTGGCGCCGTTAACGAGGTTGGGGTTGTTGAAGAAGGTGATGCGGTCGGCGTTGTAAGCCGCGCCGTCGCTGACGCGTGCAAACACCGCCAGGTCTTTGTTCAGCTGGTAGTTCACACCCACTGACGCCGAGGTGCGGCTGAAGTCGTAGTCGATGACGTTGGGCGCTCCCAGGTTGTAGGCCACGCCGGCATTGGACTGGTAATACTGGCCTGTGGCGCTGTTGGCGTCGCGGCGCAGGCTCGCGTCGATGCTCAGGCCGCCCACCTCATAACCCACCTGCAGGTAAGGCGCGGTGGTGCGGTACTTGCTGTCCTGCGTGTTGGAGCAGCAGCCGCCAAATCCTGGTGAACCGTTGGTGGTGCCGGGCACGTTCAGCAAACGTGCGTCTTCGCCCGAGGCCGAGACGGAATATTGGTTGAAGTTCCAGGTCAGGTTCAGCGTTTGCACGCTGGTGTAGAGGCCACCCGTGGCCGACAACTTGCCGCCGCCGCCGAGGTCAAAACTCTTGCTCAGTTTCAGGTCGTTGGCCACCAGGCCAGCGTCGTCCACCTTGGTGTTGAACACCACGGCGGTGAAGCGGTTGCCGCTGTAGGCCGTGCCCGCGCCCTGGCCGCTGGCGATGGTGGTGCCGGCGGGTGCCGCCGACACATCGTCACCCGGGAAGATGCCGATGAAACGGCCGCTGTTTTTGCTCCAGCGGAAGTTGTTGTTCAGCCGCAGGCCGTTGCCCAGGCCCAGGTCGGCCACCACGCCAAAAGCGTCGGTCTTGGCGCTCAGGCCATCGCGGATGCTGCTGGTGGCGCGGGCGTTGTTGCTCTTCAGCGTGGTGTCGAGCGGAAAACCGGCGTTGTAGAAAGCAGCCGTGCGGGGGTCGATGCCGGCTATGGTTTCGATGCCGCCGTTCACGAAGCGCACCGGCGTGGGCATGAAGGTGGGCGTGTTGTCGTCCAGGTGCTTGAAGCTGAAACGCACAAAACCGTCTTTCAGTTCGTGCGTGATGTTGCCGCGAATCTGGCCGCCGGTTTCGCTGCCGTCGGCACCCGGGCGGCCACCGTCGCCGGTGCGGTAGAAGCCGCCAATCCAGAAGCGTGTTTTCGCCGCGATCTTGCCGCCGTAGTTCAGGTCAACCCGCGTTTGGTCGAAGTCGAGGCCTTTGCTCAGGCTGATGCTGCCGCCCTCTTCACGGCCGGTTTTGCTGATGTAGTTGAAGATGCCGCCAGGCGCACCCGTGGCCAGCGTGCTGGCCGCGCCGCCGCGCAGCACTTCCAGCCGGTCCAGGCCGCCGTCGGCGCGGATCCAAGTGTCGGGCGTGGCGAACGCGATGTCACCAAACTGCAGCACCGGCAGGCCGTCTTCCTGGAACTGGATGTAGCGCGAACCACCGGCTGAAATGGGAATGCCGCGCACGCCCACGTTGGCGTTGCTTTCGCCGCCGCTCGATTCAGACCGCAAGCCGGGCACCGAACGCAGCAGCTCGGCCGCGCTGGTGGCGGTAACCGCCGCAATGCTGTCGCCGTCCAGCGTGGACAGCGAATTGCTCGCTTTCATCTTGCTGGTGGTGCCGGTGGTGCCGGTGATGATGATGCGGTCCAGTTGCAGGCCGTCGCCGGCCGGGGCTGCCGTCTGTGCGTGTGCGCCTGTCACGGACAGGGCGGCAGCCATCGCCAGGGTCAGCGGCGTGAACTTGAACTGGGGCTGGGGCTTGGGTGAACGCTGGGGCATGTTGTCTCCTGGGGGGTTTGGACTTGTGTGGTCGGTCTGACACAGAGGGCGGCCTGAATCAAGTCTTCATTTCAATACGAATGCAATCGATTGCAAACTAGGGTAAACCTACCTGCCCTACCCCACTGCGGCGCACCAGGATGCATCTGGTGTGAAAGGGCCAGCCGGTGCAGGCGCAGGCGCAAAGGACTCGAAAAGCGGCGCTTTCTTGCAATCGAACGTCAGTCTTGCTGACAGATCCACCGAACCGGGCGGCGGCAGACCTCAGGCGGGGAGCTTGGGCGCGCTGGCGCGCAGCACCAGGTGCACGGGCAGGGTGCGCGCTGGTGCACGTTGCCCACTGAGCAACTGCAACAAGGCGTCGACCATTTCAGCGCCCGCCAGCGACACAGGTTGGTGCACCGACGTCAACGGCGGGTCGTTCCAGGTGGCCAACGCCATGTCGTCATAACCCACCACGGCCACATCGGCCGGCACCCGGCGCCCCGTTGCATGCACGGCCTGCACGGCCTGCATGGCCAGCAGGTCGCTGCAGGCCATGACGCCGTCAAAGGCGGTACCGGCGGCGCACAGGCGGTCCATCGCCTGCCGTGCAGCGATTACTTCAAAAGGCACGGGCAATTCGAGTGCGCTGTCAAAAACCACACCGGCCTGCTGCAGCGCCTGCTTGTAGCCTGCAAGGCGCAGCTGCACTTCGGGCAGCCGCGCATCGCCCAGGAAAACCAACCGCCTGCGCCCCATCGCCAGCAGGTGCTGGGTGGCCAGCAAACCACCCTTGTGGTTGTCACCACCCACACTGCAGTACACCTGCTGCGGCATCTGCGCGCCCCACACCACCACCGGCACCCGGCGTGCCGCCATGTCGTTGAGCTGTTCATGCTGGCCCCACTGGCCGATGATGATCAGCCCGATGGCCTTGCCCGAATCCACCAGCGTCGCTGCGCTGTCCAGCGCCTGTGCGTCCACACGCGACAGCAGCATGTCGTAGCCGCGGTCGGTCAAGGCGTCGGCCAGACTGCCCACCATGGCCAGGAAAAAGGGGTCTGAAATGTGTTGCCGCGACTGCGCGTCGTAGGGCACCACCACAGCCACCGTCTGGTTCTTTTTCAGCCGCAGATTTTGTGCACCGAGGTTGATGCTGTAGTTGACCGACCGCGCCAGTTCCACCACGCGGTCACGGGTGGCGGCATTGATCAACGGGCTGCCTGCCAGTGCCCGCGACACGGTGGAGACGGAGACCCCGGCCAGGCGTGCGATGTCGGCCATTTGCAGGCGTGCAGCAGCACCCTGTCGGGGCGACAAGCCTGAGACGACCGCAGGATCTGCAGGCACAGCAGCGGCCTGATCAACAGCGGCGGGCCTGAGTTTGCGCGGCATCAGACCATCACAGCGCGTGGCGGGCTGCTGAGCTGACCGGCACCCTGAAACATCAGGGCAGGCGCTCCAGCGCTCGCTGGTACACCGGGTCGTGCATCAAGTCGTCCCAGGCCAGCGGCGGCAGCAAAGGCAGCAGCGCCAGACGACGCTGTTCACTGTCGGGGCTGAGGTGCCAATGGCCTTGC
>JANNMQ010000670.1:0-2038 GCA_031398045.1 Rubrivivax sp. | reverse complement strand
GCCACTTCCAGTGCACCGGCCAGGCCGGCCAGCGCGCCCGACATCAAGGCCACCAGAACCACCGTGCGGCGCACCGGCACACCGGCAAAGGCCGCCGCGTGTGCATTGGCACCCACCGCGCGGATCTGAAAACCAGTGACCGTGCGCCGCATCAGCACGCCCACCGCTGCGGCCAGCACCAGCGCAAACAGCAAACCGGTGTGGACACGGGTCTGCGGCACCAGCTTGGCCAATTCCAGATCAACCTGCAGCGCCACGCTCTGCGGCCAGCCCATCGCCGTGGGGTCTTTCATCGGCCCGTCCAGCATGGCCGATATGAACAGCGCGACGATGAAGTTCAGCAGCAGCGTGGTGACCACCTCGTCCACACCCAGACGCGACTTCAGCAGCGCGGGGCCCAGCAGCAGCAGGCCACCAGCCAGCGCCGACGCGGCCATCATCAGCGGGAACAGCAGCGCCGGCGGCCATGCAAGACCGGTACCCCCGTGCAGGCCGCCCACGGCCACGGCCGCCAGCGCGCCCATGTAGAGCTGGCCTTCGGCGCCAATGTTGAACAGGCGCGCCTGGAAGGCCACCGCCACGGCCAGCCCGGTCAGCATCAGCGGCACGGCGCGGGTGAGTGTTTCGGTCAACGCAAACACCGACCCAAAACCGCCTTTCAGCAGCAGCCCCCAGGTGGGGCCCACCGGTGCGCCGGCCCACAGCACCAGCAGTGCACTGACCAGCACCGGCACACCAACCGCCACCGTGGCGGCCAGCAGCCAGGCACCGGCGCTGCGCTGGCTGCGCGGTTCAATGTGCATGGCGGGCGGCTGCTTGAGGCGGGCTTTCGGGTTGCAGCACCGGAACTGGCACCGACACTGGCACCGACGCTGGCGCAGGCCCGCCGGCCATCGCCAGGCCCAAGCTGGCACGGGCCCAGTCAGCAGCGGGCAGCGCAGCGGTCAGGTGGCCGGCGTGCATGACGGCGATGCGCTCGCCCAGCGCCAGTACCTCGTCCAGGTCGTCCGATATCAGCAGCACGGCCGCACCGGCATCGCGCGCGGCCAGCAACTGCGCTTGCACCGCAGCCACTGCGCCCACGTCCAGGCCCCAAGTGGGCTGGTGCGCCACGATCAAACGCGGTGGCTGACCGTCGGGTGCTGTCAGCGCGCGCGCCAGGATCAGCTTTTGCAGGTTGCCGCCCGACAAGGCACGCGCCGGCGCCAGCGGCCCGGCACCACGCACGTCAAAGGCCTTGATCAGCCGTTCCGCGTAGGCCCGTGCGGCGCTGCGGCGCACGAACCGCAACCACGGCCCGCGTGAAAACTGCGGGCTGGTCAGGTGTTCGGAGACTGCGTTTTCCCATACCGCCAGGTCGCCCACCACACCCACACCGTGACGGTCTTCGGGTATGCGCGCCACCCCCCGTTGCACCAGCCAGGGCGGGCTGGCCTGCAGCGGCTGGCCCAGCAGCGTGGCCTGGCCGGCGCTGGGTTGGCGCGTGCCGCACAGCACATCGGCCAGTGCCACCTGGCCGTTGCCCGAGACACCGGCGATGGCGACGATTTCACCTGCATGCAGTTGCAGGTCCACCCCCGCCAGGCGGTCGCGTGCGACGCCAGCCCCGCCAGCTGCTGCGCCCACCCCCGTTGCGGTGTGCACGCCGCGCAGTTCACACACCAACGGTTTGTCAGTTACGGCTGCAGGCGCGGCGGCGCGCAGCGTCTGGCCGCCGGCCGCCGGTGCCACATCACGCCCCACCATCCAGCGCGCCAGGTCGGCGGCGCTGGCATCGGCCGCACGGGCTTCGGCCACCAGCCGGCCGGCGCGCAGCACCAGCACGCGGTGCGAGACCCGCAGCACCTCGGGCAGCTTGTGGCTGATGAACACGATGGACAAGCCCTGCGCCACCATCTGCGCCAACGTGCTGAACAGCGATTCACTTTCCTGCGGCGTCAACACCGCGGTGGGCTCGTCCAGGATCAGGATGCGCGCACCGCGGTACAGCGCTTTCAGAATCTCCACCCGCTGGCGTTCACCCACCGACAGCCGTGCC
>JANNMQ010000577.1:0-3985 GCA_031398045.1 Rubrivivax sp. | reverse complement strand
GGTTCCCGACCAGCCGGTACCCGGAGGTAAACGTGTTCCCTTGATGTCGATGCCGGTGTTGGCTTCGGTGATGACGAAGTGGTCGTCGTACCACTTCTTGATGTCGGTGGCCTGGGCGGGGGTGGACTGGTAAGCCCGGGTGGCGGCGCCGGGCGCGGACGGGTCAACGGGCTCGAAGGTGTAGGCCTCTGCCGGCGTGTCGGCCGAAATCACCGTGTCGCCGAAATTCAGGCCGCCCAGATTGCGGTCGCCTTCCACCGTGGCGGCCACCGTTTTCAGCACGGCCACCCACAGGTTGTCGGTGGCCGCTGCGGCGGGAACGGCGGCTGCGTTGGTGGCTGCCGTCACCAGGTCCGGTGCGATTTTCCGGATGCGGCCATCGGTGTGATCGGCCACCAGGTGGGCCGCCGGGCCGTTCAGCGTCACGCCGGTGCCGTGCACCTCCACCGCCGCCGGTGCGCCGGGGTGGCCGGTGTTGTGCGCACCCACCTGGTGGTAGCGCGCCAGTGCGGGGGCCGTCCACACACAGGCCAGGTTGGCGCTGCGGCTCGCGGCGGCGTTGTCCAGCCGCTCCTGGGTGGCAAACGGCTGACTGTCGCCGATCAGCGGTTTGATGCCATCGCGCACCACGCGATTCAAGATGGCGCCGCGCCAGTTGGCGGCGCCCACGCCCAGGATCTCGGTCAACCAGGTGGCCCCGCCGTTTAAGCCCACTGTGCCGTCGGGCATGGCCTTGAAGGCCGGCTGAGTGAGTTCCAGCGTGTCGCCGGGGGCGATGCCGAAGCTGGTGGCTGCGGTGGGTGCAGCGAAGGCGTTGTCAGGGATGGTGGCGGGGTCGATCAAGGCAAAGCCGCCGGGCACCACTTCCACCACCGTGGTGCCGGGCAACAGCACACCCAGCAGCGACGCGCCAGGCGCCGGCACCAGCGTCAGCTGCTGCCCCTGTTCACACAGCAGCACCTGCAGCGCGCCATTGCCGCCCCAGGACAGGCCCGCGCTGACGGCGCCCACGGCGCCGGGCCGCGCAAAGCGCTGTTCGGTGATGTCACGCGTGAAGCCGCCGGGCGATGTCAACGCCAGCCGCACACCCAACAGGCCGCTGCCCGCGCCATCAGGCAGTTCCACCACCAGGTTGGCGGTGCCTGCCACGTCCACCAGCGCGGCGCCGCCCGTGAGCACCGGCCGTTCGCCGGTCCGCAGGTCAAAGCCCACCGGCCAGGCGCGCAGCCAGCAGCCGGCAAAGTTGGCCTGCGCGGTGACCAGCCCGGTGAACTGCAGCAGCACACGCTGGCCGCGCGGCGGTGTGGCGTCGGCGTCGGCATTGCCGCCGAACAGCGGGCGTACCTGCATGTTGACCTGCACGGCCGACAAGTCGGGAGAGGTCACGGCATTGGGCAGACCGTTCAGCGGCCCCCAGCCGGTGTCCATGCTGCCGCACACCACCTGGCTCATCTGGCTGTTCACCAGGCCCAGCACCGCGCGTGCCGCGTCGTCCACGGTGGTCAGCAGCGCCGGGCCCTGCGACTGTGCGATGTTGACGCGGGTGGTCCAGCGCTGCTGGTTGTCGGCGCGGGTCGCCTGCTCCGCGGTGTTGTTGGACGGCACGGTGCGTTTCACGCCCACCAGGTGCTCTTCCAGTTCAACCACCGCCACGCGCACGAAGTCGCGCGCCACGGGGGTCGACGCCGCGGTGTCCCACAACTTCAGCGGTGCCGCGCAACGGCCGCTGGGCATGACCACGGCGCGCGGCACGGGTGCATCGTCGCGCACGCTGGGGCCGGTGGGCGGTGTGAACTGCACCACCAACGCCTGGCCGGCCTGGTGGCTGAACAGGCCGTCGTGTTCCACCGCCGAAATGCCGGCCGCGGCGCGGTCCACCCGCGCCATCAACACCGCGTCGACCTTGCCTTCGTGTGCGCTGACCAGCTGGCCTGACAGGCCGGCGTCCACCGGCACCGTGCGCTGGTCGGCGGGGTTGCCCAGCAGGCCGCCCAGGCCGAAGGCCCACATGTCGCTGAAGCGGCCGGCCAGCGCGGCCCACCACGCGGCCACCGCACCGGGGTCCAGCGGCCGGCCGCGCTGGTCGAAGGCGTGCAGCCGGCACAGGCCGCTGAGCGGCTGCGGCAGCGCGAGCATGGCCTCGAAGTCGCCGACCACCGGTAGCAGGCCGGGTTGCCTCAGGTAGGTCATCGGCCGTGTGTCGTTGGCCAGTGTGTTGTCGTCGGCATTGAAGCGCAGGCCGAAGTAGGTGGCCAGGTCGGCGTTGCTCATGCCGGGGTGGTCCACCAGCGGTGACGGCAGCAGCGTGCCCAACTGAGCAAAGTTGTGGTCGGGATATTCCAGTGCCAGGCAGGCGACAAAGGCCCGGCCGGGTGCAGACCCGGCGGTGCCGCCCGTGCTGCCGTCCACCGGTGCAATGAAGCGCGTCAGCGCATGCAGCCGCTCGGCCACCTCGGGCAGCAGGTTGAACACGGCTATCAGCCGGTCTTCATTGAAGGCGGCGCGGCCGTCGGGCTTGCGCAGGCGTTTCAGCCCCGCCGGGCGCTCGGTGCTGCTGACATGCAGGCTCAGTGTGCCGGTGGCGGGCGGCAGCCAGCGGGTGCTGGCGTTGGTCAGTGTCAACGGCACCGACAGGTCGATGTCGTTCGGGTTGCCGTCGGGCACCGCCAGGCGCAGGTTGACGTCGTCGAACCAGGGCCCGAGGTAAGGCGCCGCGATGCCCAGGGTGTCGATGGGGGGTTGCAGTGGCATCTCAGGCTCCTGGAGGCACCGTGACGGACGGGTTTGATGCGCTGACACGGCCCAGCGGGTCGGTCACCAGCACGCGGTACACGGTGCCGGGCGCGGCCGGGTTCTTGTCGATGAAGCTGGCCTGGCCTGCTGCGTTGAAGCCGCCCTTGGCCGCAGGCGTGTCGGCCCACAGCGTGGCCACCTGGGTTTCGCGGCCGCCGGGCGCGTGTTTGCTCAGCTCCAGCTTGAAACGGCCCACCGATCCGCCTTGCAGCACGGCCGGGTCGTGCTGGAAGCTGATGGTCACGGCTTGCGGCGTCTGGTTCAGTTGCAGCTGGCTGACCGGTGGTGGCGGCGTGCGTGGCAGCACCACCACTTCAGCAGACGCGCTGGCGCGGCTCCAGGCGCCTTTCAAGGTGCTGCCGGGCAGGTCGGCGCCGCGCACCTCGGCGCGCCAGAAATAGCGCCGCCAGGGTTTGAGCGGGGACTCACTCATCGTCATCTGCTGCGTGGGCGCGGCCACTTCGGCCGCGATTTCCTGCCACTCGCCTTCATTCACCACCCGCATCTGCGTCGCGTCGGACGCACTGCCGGTGGTGCGGCGCAACCTGAAGTACGCCGCCGGCACACCGCCGCCGCGCGGCACACGCAGCAGAAGGCTGGCCGCGCCGGTGTCGGGGTCAAGTTTCACGTCCAGCAAGGGCATCGAGGGCGGCGCGGTGTTGGGCACCGCAAAGGCCACCAGAGGCGACCCGTCGAAGCCGCTTTCCACATTGGCCGCGCTGACCGAGGCCACGCGGTAGAAGCCCAGCGTGGCCAGCTTGCCCGAAACCTCGTGCACCAGCCGCATCTCGGTGGCATTGCCACGCTCCAGCGGTTCGCGCGTCAGCAGCTCGAACCAGTCACGGTGAAAGGCGCTTTTCTTGTCCTTGAACCATTGCGCACGTTCGGGCAGCGTCTGTTTGTCTTCCAGTTCACCCAACAGCCCCGGCTGGGTTTTGGCCAAGCGTGACAGCAGGATGGTTTCGCTGGCGTAATAGACGCGAAAGCGCTGCTGCGCACCAACCGCCTGCCAGCGCAGGTCGATGCGTGCCTTGCCGGTGGCGTCGGGCCGCGACGCATAGCCCAGCGCGAAGTCCAGTGCCACCTGTTCAGGCGCGCGCGGGTCGTGGATCTTGCGCACCACCGGCAGCGATGGGTCGGAGGGCTTGCCATCCGTGTCCACCCACGTGGCCGTGGCCGTGACCGTCGCGCT
>JANNMQ010000664.1:0-3218 GCA_031398045.1 Rubrivivax sp. | reverse complement strand
GCAGCGGCTTGGGCGGCGGCAATGATCTGCACGGCCTCATCCACGTCGGCAGCGGCAGGGGCAAAAGCGTCGACGATGGTGCGCACCTGCGCGGGGTGGATGCTCCACATGCGGGTGTAACCCAGCAGCTGACTGGCCATGTGCACGGCGGCGCGCAGGGCCTCGGTGTCTTTGAACTCCGTCACCACGCAGTGTGAGGGCACCTTGCCGTGGGCGTGGCAGGCGGCCGCAATTTCCAGCTTGGCACGCACCACCAGGGGGTGGTCGAACTGCCCCACGGCGCCCATCGCGCTGGCCGGTATGGCGCCGCGGTGCGCCGACACAAAATCCATCAAACCGAAGGACAGCGACTCGATGCGTGGCTGCGCCGCGATGGCCCACACGTCGCGCAAGGCACCGTGGGTTTCGATCAGCACATGCACGGGCAACGCGGACGTGTCCGTAGCCCTCAACGCACTGTCGATGCAGGCCACCGCACGCTGCACATCGGCCAGACCGCGCGGCTTGGGGCACATCAGGTAGGCCGGCGCATGAGCCCCAGCCTTGGCGCCCCGCAGCACCGTGTGCAGCACCTCCTCAAACAGCGGGTGCGCAGTAGGCAGCAGGCGCACGCCCACGCGGCCGTGTTGGTTGTCGGCACTGCACAGCAGTTCGCCGATGAGATGCGCCTGTTCAATCTCGCCACCCACCGGCGCACCGTCTTCGTTGTCCAGCGTGACGTCAAACACCGGGCCCAACTCGGCCTGCAGCTGCAGGCTTTTGCGCATCCGCACTTCCACGCCGGCGTAATGGTCACACACCGGCAGGGTGTATGCGGCCACTTCGTCGGGGTCGAAGAGGGCCTGTTCGGGGTGCGGGGCTTGGGTGGCTTGCATCGTGTTTTCCATGAAAAAAGCCCCGGCTTGCGGGGCTTCGAGGGCAGCGCTTTGGGCTAACAGGCACTGCTTTTACAGCAGGTGCTTAACGCCGTCCTGTTCACCCGTGAGTTCGGCCAGCGTCTTGTCGATGCAGCTTTGGCTGAAAGCGTCAATCGGCAGACCTTCGACTATTTTGTATCTGCCGCCTTCGGTGGTGACGGGGTAGCCAAACATCACATCCTTCGGGATGCCGTATTCGCCATTGCTGGGCACGCCCATCGTGACCCATTCACCACCGGTGCCCAGCGCCCAGTCGCGCATGTGGTCTATTGCCGCGTTGGCTGCCGATGCGGCTGAAGAAACGCCCCGTGCAGCAATGATGGCGGCGCCGCGTTTGCCCACCGTGGGCAAAAAGGTGTCGGCGTTCCAGACTTGGTCGTTGATCAGGTCCTTCACGCTGGCGCCGTCGATGGTGGCGAAGCGGTAGTCGGCATACATGGTGGGGCTGTGGTTGCCCCAGACGGCCAGTTTTTTGATCGAAGAAACCGGCTTGCCCGTCTTGGCAGCTATCTGGCTGGCGGCGCGGTTGTGGTCCAAGCGCAGCATGGCTGTGAAGTTTTCGCGCGGCAGGTCGGGTGCGCTTTTCATTGCAATGTAGGCATTGGTGTTGGCCGGGTTGCCCACCACCAGCACCTTCACGTTGCGGCTGGCACTGGCGTTCAGAGCTTTGCCTTGGGCGGTGAAGATTTGTGCGTTCGCCGCCAGCAGGTCGGCACGTTCCATGCCGGGGCCGCGTGGGCGCGCGCCCACCAGCAGTGCGTAGTCGGTTGCTTTGAATGCGCTCACCGGGTCGCCGTGGGCTTCCATGCCCGCCAGCAGTGGGAAGGCACAGTCCTCCAATTCCATCATCACGCCTTGCAGCGCCTTTTGGGGGCCTTCCACAGGCACTTCCAACAGTTGCAGGATGACGGGCTGGTCCTTGCCGAGCATTTCGCCCGATGCGATTCGAAACAACAAGGCATAACCAATCTGGCCGGCAGCGCCGGTGACAGCCACGCGTACGGGCTTCTTGCTCATGAGCAGGTCTCCTGGAAAGGGATGGTGACGAGATGAAAACCGTTGCAAGCCGACAGTGGCCCCGGTGGGCTGCAAATTAGCGCTGGTCGTGCAAAGCTCACCCAGTTTAGCGGCTGCCCTCTGGCGCCAGCCTGACAAAAAGACCACCGCTCGAGCATTGCTCTGCAGTCAGACGCTGCCCTCATCTTATGTCTTATATAAGATACGGCGATGGAAGCGCAGCCGCCCCCGCTGTGACGCAATCACCCGTGATGACCGACAACCCGCAAGCCGCCGGCAGCGATCACGCTGCACCCGAGGACAAAGGCAGCAGCGCGGTTGTGGCTGACCGCGCCGACAGCCCTGAAACCGCGCCCTCGTTCAGCCCTCTGTACCAGCAGATCCAGCAGCGCCTGGTGCAGAGCCTGCAGGCTGGCGAATGGTTGCCCGGCGGTGCCATTCCCAGCGAAAGCGAACTGGCCACGCGCTACCGCGTCAGCCAGGGCACGGTGCGCAAGGCCATTGATGAACTGGCCGCCGGCAACCTGCTGGTGCGCAGGCAGGGCAAGGGTACTTTTGTGGCCACCCATGCCGAGCAGGCCACGCAGTACCGATTTCTGCGCCTGATGCCCGACGAAGGGGGTGATGCCGGCCTGCAGCGCCAGATGCTGGAATGCCGGCGCATGCGCGCACCGGCCGAAGTGTCACGCTTGCTGGCTTTGAAGCCCGGTGACGCTGCCGTGCAGGTGCGTCGCCTGTTGCTGGCGCGCGTTTCCAACGAAGCGCCGGCTGGTTTGCAACCGGTGGTGCTGGACGATCTGTGGCTGCCGGGTGGGCTGTTCAAGGGCCTCACCGCCGAACGTCTGGTGGCTTGGCGCGGGCCGCTGTACCGGCTTTTCGAAGCCGAATTTGCGGTGCACATGGTGCGCGCCGAAGAAAAACTGCGGGCCGTGGCTGCAGGTGCTGAAGAAGCGGCGCTGCTGGCGGTGCCTCTGGGCACACCGCTGCTATCAGTGGAGAGGCTGGCCTATACCTACGGCGACAAACCGGTTGAATTGCGTCGTGGCCTGTACCACACGGCACATCACCACTATCGCAACCAGTTGAGCTGAGGAACGTGTGCTGTTCAGCTTTTGCCCGCTGCCCCCAGTTCCCTGTAAGGCTGCTGCATTGCAATAAACTCAGTTGGCTTGAGGCAGAACAGGGATACGACCCCATGGTTGCACCCGGGCACCGACGGAACTTTCCGGTCTTGGCACTGGGTGTACCGCACAAACGGTTGGGGGCCTGCGAACTGGTTCAACC
>JANNMQ010000639.1:0-2883 GCA_031398045.1 Rubrivivax sp. | reverse complement strand
CCAGGCCGGCATCACGCAGCCACCAGCGGCGCGCCTCGAAGCGCCAGGCGGCTTCGATGGCCTGCAGCGACAGGCCCACCAGCAGGATGGCCGCGCCCAGCGCCACCGCCGCCAACAACAGTGTCACCGGGTGCTGCAGCGGGTGCATCCACAGCGCCGGGATCAGGTCTTCGCACGCAAACACGCTGCCGAAGAGCAGTCCGAAGACCATCGCCATCAGACCGCCGGGCACCAGCATCACCAGCATCGGAAAACGCTTGCGCAGCAGCCAGCCCGCCGCGCACAGCACGGCGCCCTGGCCGACGTCGCCAAACATGAACCCGAACAGCAGCGGCGCCACCAGCGCCAGCAGCAGGCTGGGGTCGGCCTCGTCGCCACCCGGCTGGCCGAGCATGCGCGCAAAGGCCTCGAAAGCGCGCGCCCAGGGCGGATTGGCCAGTACCGAAGGGGCCTGCACGCTGGCCGGCTGCGCGGTGAACTGCACCACGCAGCGCAGCGACTCGCTGTCCAGCACGGCGCTGACCGCAGCAGGGTCGGCCAGCGCCGTCCAGCCGGTGACCCAGACCAGGCGCTCGCTGGTGGCGAGCTCGCCGCCATGCTCGATCAACCACTGCACCAGCTCCAGGTCGGCCAGCACGGCGGCCAGGTCGTGCTGCTGCTCCAGGCGCGCCAGAGCCTGGCCCAGATCGGCCGCGCGCTGCTGCAGCGCGGCCTGCCGCCGTGCCAGGTCAAGCACGGCCTCGGGTGCGCTGCCGCCCAAGTCGGCAGGCCAGAGCAGGCGCCGTGCCTTGATGGCTGCAAAGTGGTTGTCGACGGCCGCCATCGCCACCGGCGGGCCCACCAGCACGACGAAGTGGTCGTCACCAGGGCCGTCCGGCGCCGCCACCGTGAGCGCCAGCACGTCGGCCGGCAGCTCGAAGGCCGGCGCCTGCGTCGGCGCCGCAAAGACACGTGTCTGCACGAAGTGCTGGCCCGCACCGGCCAGCAAGCCAGGCTGCGGCAGCTGCTGCGCGTCGGCTTGCAGCAAGCGCTGCAGATCGGCCAGTACACGCTGCTGTGCCAGCACCTGCTCGTGCGCCGTGATCAGCGCCCGGGCTTCGCTGCACCATGCCTCGAGCTGGCCGAGCCGGGTCTGCAGAGCCTGCGCCGGGTCGCTGACGCGGGTGGCGCCCGCCGGCCGCGTACGCGGCCAGTGGCTGCGGTAACTGCGGGACAACTCACGAAAGCGCTCCAGCGCGGGTTCGGCGCCGCCGACAACCAGCGGTGTGGCGTGGCGCTCGTGGGTCTGCAGTTCAACGGCGCCGGCACGCGCCAGCGCTTCGAGCACCGGCGCCAGGTCGTCACGCGCGGTGATGAGTTCGAACCAGTGGCAGGGGCGGGGGCGCAGCATCAGACCCCCTGCACGACGGCTTCGCGGGCAAAGAGCAAACGCGTGACGATGCCGCCGCGCAGTCGCTCCAGGTCCAGCGCCACCATTGCCAGGTGCGCAAACACCGCCACCGGTGTGCCGCCGTGGCGCCTGAACAAGCGCAGCAACGCCTGGCGCACCGGCTCTGACCCTGCCGCTCGGCCCCGCCGATCGCCAGCCAGGCCCGGCATCAACAGCGTCGCAGCGCGCTGCAGCAGCGCCATGGTGGCGGGCAGCGCAGCGCTGCGGGGCATCAGCTGCAACCACTGCGACAGCCATCGCGCGGGCGTTTCCAGAGCCTGGGCGCGGGTCATGCGCGGGGCAGGCGCAGCGGACGGCTGCTGCGCCGGCGCATCCGTGGCGCTTTGCGACGGCACATCGCTGGCGCTACGCGATAGCAGACCACTGGCGCGTGGCGAAATCACACCACTGGCGCGTGGCGCCAGGGGCAACTCGGGCAGGCTGCCAAACCAGCGGGTCGCCGTCTGCCAGTCGGCGGGCTGCCAGGCAGCCACCTCTTGCACATAACGTTGCCACTGTGCACGCAACCGTTGCTCGATGCGGTGCGGGTCGCCCGCAACGTCGAGTCCCTGCACCCAGCGCGCCAGCGGTCCGGCCTGTGCCAGCGCCAGGTACTGGCCCGCGGTCTGGCTGGCTTCGAGCGCCTGCCAGGTCGACGCCCCGGGCAGGCCGCCGTGGCGCGACTGCAGGCGCGCCTGCACATAGGCAAAACCGGGCTCAGCCATGCTGTGATCCAGCACCGGAGCCGGGTTCCGGTGCGCCCTCGGCGCCGCCACACAAGCGCGCCGCCACCACCTGCACCGCCGCGGTCAGCGCCGCTGCGTCCAGCTCGCGCAGGCCCACGCCCAGCGCCGCTGCCTGTTCACGCAGCCCCGCCTGGCGGCGCTGCATCGCCTGCGCGTGCGTGCGCTGCCACACGGCTATGCGGTCCATCGCCCGGTTGACCTGCACCAACGCGTCTTCGCGGGCGCGCTCCAACTCTTGTGCGGCCTGCAGCCGCGCCTGTTCCAGGCTGGCTACGGCCTCGCGTTCAGCGCTGAGCACGCGGTCGATGGCGCGCGCTGCCTGGGCTGTCAGTGGGGTGTCCTTGGCTCGGCTCATCGTGGCTGGTGAATCGGGTGGTGCCGCAAGTTCATGAGGCGCGGTGTTCACGGGGCGCCGCCAGCCGCCTGCCGGCCTCGTCGCCGCCGCTGCGCAACCGCGACACCGGCAACGGCTGCCGCCCGGCTGCCAGCGTAGCCACAGCGGCAGCGCCAGACTTGCGGTGGATCAAGCAGCGCGCACGGCGGGGCGCTCGGACCGCTGCAGACGCCTTGCCGGCGGGCTGCGGGTGGGGCGCCGACGGCGAAGAATGGCACCCGCGCTCCACCACGGTGAGTGAGCCGGCGCTGCCCCTCTCGCGAAGATTCCCGGTGCCGGCCGCCTGCCAAGACCCGCGGTCGGATATGCTTTTC
>JANNMQ010000628.1:0-2822 GCA_031398045.1 Rubrivivax sp. | reverse complement strand
AGACAGCGCCCAGCACGTCATGGAAAGCCTGTATTTGCTGATCCCTTTGTCGGTGGCCTTGGTGCTGGTCATACTGGGCGTCTTTGGGTGGGCCCTGAACAAGGGCCAATTTGAAGACCTCGACGCCGAAGGTGAACGAATCCTGACAGACGACAAGCCATCACTTGATACCGATCAAGCCCGTAAACACCAAGCGCCCGAACAATAGCGCATCGCCCTGACGAGAGGAGTCCAACTATGGCCGTGACAGCCGCAATGAACCCAGCCACACCCATGGCACGCACCCTGGCATCCAGCCAAGGCAACTACACCGACGCGCCGGTGCGCTGGTTCGCGCTGGCTGCTGTGTTGTGGGGCGTGGTGGGCATGCTGGTGGGGGTGATCATTGCCTCGCAGCTGGCCTGGCCCGAGTTGAACTTCGGCATTTCTTTCCTCAGCTACGGCCGCCTGCGTCCGTTGCACACCAACGCCGTGATCTTTGCCTTCGGTGGCTGCGCGTTGTTCGCCACCTCTTACCACGTGGTGCAGCGCACCTGCCAGACGCAGTTGTTTGCACCCAAGCTGGCCATGTTCACTTTCTGGGGTTGGCAGTTGGTCATCCTGGCTGCAGCCATCACCTTGCCGCTGGGCATGACGCAAGGCAAAGAATATGCTGAACTGGAATGGCCCATCGACCTGCTGATTGCGGTGGTCTGGGTCAGTTACGCGGTGGTTTTCTTCGGCACCATCGGCATCCGCAAAGTGCGCCACATCTACGTGGCCAACTGGTTTTTTGGCGCCTTCATCCTGGCTGTGGCGCTGCTGCACATTGTCAACAGCGCGGCCATACCGGTCAGCCTGACCAAAAGCTACAGCGCTTATGCCGGTGTGCAAGACGCCATGGTGCAGTGGTGGTACGGTCACAACGCAGTAGGCTTTTTCCTAACGGCAGGGTTCCTGGGCATGATGTATTACTACATCCCCAAGCAGGCCGAGCGCCCGGTTTACAGCTACCGCCTGAGCATCGTGCACTTCTGGGCTTTGATCTTCACCTACATGTGGGCGGGCCCGCACCACCTGCACTACACCGCGTTGCCCGACTGGGCGCAGAGTGTGGGCATGGTCTTCAGCCTGGTGCTGTTGGCCCCCAGCTGGGGCGGCATGATCAACGGCATCATGACCCTGAGCGGTGCCTGGCACAAACTGCGTGACGACCCCATCCTGAAGTTCCTGATCGTGAGTCTGTCGTTCTACGGCATGAGCACCTTCGAAGGCCCGATGATGTCGATCAAGACCGTCAACGCGCTCAGCCACTACACCGACTGGACGGTGGGCCACGTGCACAGCGGCGCTCTGGGTTGGGTGGGCTTCATCACCATGGGCTCGCTGTACTACCTGATACCGCGCTTGTTTGGGCAGAAGCAGATGTTCAGCGTGCGTGCCATCGAGCTGCACTTCTGGGTGGCCACCATCGGCGTCGTGCTGTACATCGCTGCGATGTGGATTGCCGGTGTCATGCAAGGTCTGATGTGGCGCGCGGTCAACCCTGACGGCACCTTGGTCTACACCTTTGTCGAAAGCGTGAAGGCCACCTACCCGTACTACGTGGTGCGCCTGCTGGGAGGCTTGTTGTACCTGGGCGGCATGCTGATCATGACCTGGAACGTGGTCATGACGGTGAAAGGCGGCAAGGCAGCGCTGGCGCCCATCCCCGCTGCGAGGTTGGCGCACGCCTGAAAGACGCCTTAAAAGCGCCTAAAAAACGCCTGAAAGACGCGCCTGAAGCACCGCAACTGGAACCCAAGAACATGGCACAACACTCTGCACCCACCGGTCACGAGAAAATCGAGACCAACAACTTCCTGATGATCGTGCTGATCCTGGTGGCCGTGGCCATCGGCGGCATCGTCGAGATCGTTCCGCTGTATTTCCAGCGTTCAACCACGCAGCCCGTTGAAGGCCTCAAGCCCTACACGGCGCTGCAGCTGGCGGGGCGTGACGTTTACATCCGCGAGGGTTGCTACAACTGCCACTCGCAGATGATCAGGCCCTTCCGCGCTGAAGCTTTGCGCTACGGTCCGATGTCAACCGCGGGTGAATTTGTTTACGACCACCCCTTCCAATGGGGCAGCAAGCGCACCGGGCCCGACCTGCACCGCGTGGGTGGCAAATACAGCGACGAATGGCACCGCACGCACCTGATCAACCCGCGCGACCTGGTGCCCGAATCCAACATGCCGGCCTACCCTTGGCTGGTGACCGCTGCCGTCGACCCGGCCAGCATGGCTGTGCGGCTGAAGGCCTTGCGCATGGTGGGTGTGCCGTACACCGACGAAGAGATTGCCAAGTCGGGTGAAGAAGTGGCCGGCCGCACTGAAATGGACGCCCTGGTGGCCTACTTGCAAGTGCTTGGCACGGCCAAGAAGTGAGGAGCTGAGATGGACGTCAACACCATCCGCGTGGCCGTGCTGGTCGCTGGTTTTGTGCTGTTCCTGGCGCTGCTGGCGCACACCTGGAGCAAAAACCGCCGCCACGAGCATGAAGAAGCTGCGCAGCTGCCTTTTCAGGATGGCAGCAGCGATTTCGAAGGCGACAAGCCCCGCACCGACACCCGAGGAGTAGCCCCGTGAGTGACTTCGTTCATAACGGCTGGGCATTGTTTGTAGCCGCAGCCACCATCCTGAGCCTGATCGCCTGCCTGGCGCTGTTGATCATTGCCAGCCGCCGCCGCGTGATGGCGGGCGACAACACCACCGGTCACGTTTGGGATGAAGACCTGAAGGAGTTGAACAACCCGCTGCCCCGGTGGTGGATGTGGCTGTTCGTTTTGACGGTGGTTTTTG
>JANNMQ010000570.1:0-1612 GCA_031398045.1 Rubrivivax sp. | reverse complement strand
CGTCCTTGAGCTTGCTGCAACTCCACCAATGGTCGTAGGTGCAGGTGTGCACACCGTCGACGTAGAAACGGATCTCGCCCGGCTCCCACTCCACGGTGTAGACGTGCCAGTCCGACACCGTGCTGCCGTTCGGCAGCGGGTGCACCCAGGTGATGAGCGAACGCTTCGGGTAGGTGGAGCCGAAGTGGATGCTGTTCAGCACCTCGTGCGGTTTTTCGCCGACGATCTCCATCAGGTCGATCTCGCCGCTGGCGGCCCAGCCGCCGTAGACGTCTTGTTGCGGCAGCATCCACAGCGCTGGCCACAAGCCCTTGCCCCAAGGCACACGGGCGCGTATCTCGACACGGCCGTACAGCGTGGTGAACAGCGGCGTGCCGTCGCGCTGGCGTGTCTTCAGCCGCGCCGAGGTGTAGCCGCAGCCGTGCAGCGATTCCTTCAACGCACGGATGGTCAGCAGGCCGTCCTTGACTTCGGCGTTGGCGCAATCGCTGGTGTAGTACTGCAGCTCTTCATTGCCCCAGCCGGCCACCCAGGCGTGGTTTTTGTAGTCGTAGAAGCCGTTGCCGATGTCGAAGTCCCACTTGCTGCGGTCGACCTCGGTGCCTTCAAATTCGTCGTTCCAGACCAGCTTCCAGCCGGCTGGCGCCTTCACGCGGGTTTTCGTCGGCCCTTTGCTGGCGGCAGGAGCCGGGATGCGTGCAGGTGCTTTGGTGCGTGTGTCCATCTTCGTTCCTTCCTCAATCAAACGTTTGCGCCATGTTTCAGGCCATCAGGCGGGTGTCGGCACCGAAGCACATGGCCCACGCGGCATCCGGTTGCAGCCCCACCAGCTGGCCGCTTTCAACGCGGCGGCGGTCAGCGCCCACCTTGGCGCTCAGCAGTTCGGCCACACCTTGCACACGAAGATGCAGGATCGACACGTCGCCCAGGTGTTCGGCCAGTTCCACCTGCGCCGGCACACCGGTGCCCGCAGCCGCCACCAGCAGGTGCTCGGGGCGCAGGCCCAGGCGCGTGATGCCGGGCCGTGCAACCGCGGCATAACGCCCAAGCAGGGCGTCCCACAGTGCGCGGTGCGGGGCCGGCGCGCCAGCAGCCGGCTGGTCGATCAGGTTGATCTTCGGCGCACCGATGAAAGCGGCGACAAATTCATTGGCCGGCTGGTTGTACAGCGTCATCGGCGCGCCGATCTGTTCAACATGACCCTGGTGAAACACCGCAATACGGTCGCCCATCGTCATCGCCTCGACCTGGTCGTGGGTGACGTAGATCATCGTCGTGCCCAGCTCCCTGTGCAGCCGCGACAGCTCGATGCGCATGTTGACGCGCAGCGCGGCGTCCAGGTTGCTCAGCGGCTCGTCGAAGAGAAAAACCTTGGGCTTGCGCACGATGGCGCGGCCGATCGCCACACGCTGGCGCTGCCCGCCCGAAAGTTCCTTGGGAAAGCGCTGCAGCAGTTCGGTGATGCGCAGGATCTCGGCCGCGCGGCCCACCTGCTGCGCGCGGCCGGCCTTGTCGACACCGGCCATCTTGAGCGCGAAGCCCATGTTCTCGGCCACCGTCATGTGCGGGTACAGCGCGTAGCTCTGGAACACCATCGCGGCACCGCGGTCGG
>JANNMQ010000576.1:0-10328 GCA_031398045.1 Rubrivivax sp. | reverse complement strand
TCGATCTTGCCGCCGCGGATCATCGCGAAGCTGTCGTGGCTGCCGAAGATGCTGCTGCCGGCGATGGTGGTGACGGTCTGCTTGCCGGCGTTGATGAGGTCGGCGTCAACCTGGTCCTCGGTGGGGAAAGGGCCGATGCCGAGCATGCCGTTTTCGCTCTGCAGCCAGACCTCGATCTCCTTCGGCACGAAGTTGGCCACCAGCGTGGGCAGGCCGATGCCCAGGTTGACGTAGAAGCCGTCGCTGAGCTCCTGAGCGGCGCGCGCCGCCATCTGGTCGTGTGTCCAGGCCATGTCAGGCTCCCGCTTTCAAGGTTTCGGTGATGGTGCGTTTTTCGATGCGCTTTTCTGGCGTGGCGTTCAGCACCAGGCGCTTGGTGTAGATGCCCGGCAGGTGCACGTGGTCGGGTGCTATGGCGCCCAGCGGCACGATCTCTTCCACTTCCACGATGCTCAACTTGCCGGCCATGGCCACGGCCGGGTTGAAGTTGCGCGCCGTCAATCGGAACTGCAGGTTGCCCGAGGTATCGGCGCGCCAAGCCTTCACCAGCGAGACATCGGGCACCAGGCCGCGCTCCATCACATAGAGCTTGCCGTCAAACTCTTTGGTCTCCTTGCCTTCGGCCACCAGCGTGCCCACGCCGGTGCGGGTGTAGAAGGCCGGAATGCCAGCGCCGCCAGCCCGCAGCCGTTCGGCCAGCGTGCCCTGGGGCGTGAATTCAAGCTCCAGTTCGCCGGCCAGGTACTGGCGTTCGAATTCCTTGTTTTCGCCGACGTAACTGCTGATCATCTTCTTGATCTGGCGCGTGCGCAGCAGCTTGCCCAAGCCGAAGTCGTCAATGCCAGCGTTGTTGCTGATCACCGTGAGGTCCTTGACACCACTGTCGCGCAGGGCGTCGATCAGCGCTTCCGGGATGCCACAGAGGCCAAAACCGCCCACGGCCATCAGCTGGCCGTCTTTGACGACGCCGGCCAGTGCAGCAGCGGCACTGGGGAAAATCTTGTTCATGTCCTAGGGCTCCAGAGTGAAAGGCAAGCTGGCGTGGCGGCCCAGCGGGCGGGTTGCCCGCAGGCATAAAAACAAACAGCCGGACGCAGAGCATCCGGTGCGCCCGCGAGCGTACTACTTAATGCATTAGGTAGCCGTTACGTAGAATTCAGTAAGCACCCAGCACACAACAGGAGCGCCGCCTTGCAGACACCCGCCGAATCCGGGGCCGCAGTCACCCCGCAGATGCTGACCGCAGCCCTGGCCCAGTTGTTTGCGCCCTGGGTGACCGAGTTGAACTTGCGGGTGACGCAGGTTCAATCCGGCGAGGTGCAACTGGCGCTGCCCGTCACACCGCAGCACGTGCACGGCGGCGGCGTGGTCTGTGGGCAAACGCTGATGGCCGCGGCCGACACCGCCATGGTGCTGGCGGTGATGACGCTGTTGGGCGGCTTCAAGCCCATGACCACGGTGCAGCTGAACACCTCGTTCCTGCGCGGTGTGCCGGGCACCAGTGCCGAGGCCCAGCTGACGGCGCGGGTGCTGCGCATGGGCAAGAGCCTGGTGTTTGGCGAGGTGCACATCCACAGCGCAGACGGCAAGCTGGCAGCCCACGTCACCACCACCTATGCACTGCTGTGAAGGTGCAGGCTGGGCCGCAGACGGCGCTGGACTACCGCAGCGCTTTTGAATTGGCCCCTGTCGGACTGGTGCTGTCGCGCCAGCGCCAGGTGATCGACTGCAACCAGGAACTGCTGACCATGTTCGGCGCGCGGCGCGAACAGCTGGTGGGGCAATCACTCGAAATCTTGTATCCCACGGCCGCAGAGTTTGAGCGCACCGGCCATCGCATAGCTGCTCAGCTGGACCGCAACGGCCGCTACGCCGATGAACGCGTGATGAAACGCTTGACGCCACTGCTACCGTTGGCGCCGTTGGCACAGGGGGCACCCGTGCAGGCCGCGCCCGGCAGGGCTGCCAAGTCTGAAACGCAGCACAAAGCTCAGGCTGAACTCTTCTGGTGCCACGTCAGCGGACGAGCGCTGAATCCAGCGGACCCGCACGCGGCCGGCATCTGGGCCTTTGAAGACCTGTCGTCCAAGCGTGTCCTGACTTTTGCCCTGACACCCCGGGAGCGAGAAATTGCTGCTTTGCTGATCCAGGGACTGACCAGCAAACTGGTCGGCCGGCATTTGGGTATCAGCCCGCGCACGGTGGACGTCTACCGGGCTCGCCTGATGCGCAAGACGGGTGCCGCCACCACGCCGGAACTGGTGATGCGGCTGCTGTCTGACCCCATGTAAACCTTCCAAGCCGGCCCGTCAGACGCATCGAAGTTCAGCGGCAGCCACCATACTGCAGTCTGGGAAGGCGGTCGGTTTACAGACCTAACATCAAATGTCGTTTCCAGGAGACCATTCGATGCCCACGCTGGAAGCAGCAGCCACGCAGACCGCCCATTTGATGGTGCCGAACATGCCCTACGTGATGGGCACGCTGGCGATGTTGTTCGTCGGCTGGTTGTTCACCCATTTTTTGCAGACAGTCACACGCCGTGTGCGCCGCGGCCACAGGCTGGTTCGGCAGCTTCGCGTTGCCTGCCTGTGCGAAGCATCAGCGCAGACGGTCAGGGCCCGCAGCGCTGACCAACCGCCTGGGCCGCCGGGGCCGCCTGATCCCGGCAGCGCCCGCTGCGCGCAAACCGATCAGGGCAGGCCGGAACATCCAGGCCAAAGGGGTCTGGCCCGTATGCACAAGCGTGCCGCCTCCTCGGGCGCTCATTTGGTCATCCACTGCACCCCCGGCAAGCGCACACCCATCACCCAGACTTTGAACCGGAGCGAGCAAACCCCATGAACCCGATCAGAATTTTTGTAGTTGACGACCACCCGATGATTCGCCATGGTTTGGTGTCCATGCTGCGTTCCGATTCCAATCTGATGTGGGTGGGCGAAGCGGCAGACGGCGCTGAGGCTGTGCGGCTGGCGCCACAAGCCGCGCCCGACGTGGTGCTGGTGGACTTGGTGATGCCACGCATGGACGGTGTGGCCGCCATCACAGCCATGCGCCCCTTGTTACCCAACGCCAAGTTTTTGGTGCTGACCAGCTTGCTTGACGCCTCGGAAGTAAGGCGCGCGATGGCGGCCGGCGCTTCGGGTTTCCTGCTGAAAAACGCCTCTCCGCAAGAACTGGTGAACGTGATCATCAGCGCAGCGCGGGGCCAACGCGTGATGGCGCCTGAGGTGACCGATGCGCTGATTGCCGACCAGCGTGAAACGCGCCCTGGCGAAGTGCTCACCAGCCGCGAGCGCGAATTACTGGCGCTGATGGCCACCGGCCTGTCGAACCAGGAAATCGCCACCCGCCTGTCCATCGCCATGCCCACCGTGAAATTCCATGTCACCAACATCCTGGCCAAGCTGCACGCCGACAACCGGACCGAAGCGGTGCTGGTAGCTTTGAAGCACAAGCTGGTAACACTCGAATGAGGGGTGTCCAAAGCCAAGCGCGGTTACACCGCCCCCCTCTATGCGGGGGTGGACGTGGTTGCAAGTTGCCGATTGGTCTTGGGGTCTTGCTGGCTTACATTGTTTGCACGTTGCAGTGCAACAGTTCCTTGACTGGAGCTCGTTTTTTCGGTTAGGCGAAGTGCTTGTCCGGGTTCCGGACTGTGCCTAAAGCCTGTGGCGAATCGAGCTCGAGAGCCCCTGCTCCAGCACCCACCGCGGGTGCTGGCGCAAGGGCAGCAAGGGTGCCAAGAGCAAGATTTCAATCCAGACAACCGGAAGCGACCATGAACGGCTATTACCAACTCATTGAAGGCCACGAAGGTGGATTCATGTTTTCCCTGCGGGCAGGCAACCATGAAACCATCCTCGAAAGCCGCGTGTATTGGTCTCGCCAAGCCGCGCTGGACGCCATAGATACCTTGCGGCACGCATCGCAGAACCTGAACAACTTCATCCGCCATGAAAGCAGTGATGGCACGCATTACTTTGAAGTTCGTGATGGTCAGTCACAGATGTTGGCGCGCAGCCCTGGTTGTGCTTCCAAATCTGGGCTCACCGCGGGCATGGCATCGGTGCAAAAAAACGCGCCGTCCAAAACCTTCAGGGGCTTGGTGCGCCGTGCGCTGACCGTGGGGTAAGCAAAGGTTGTCAAAGGCAGGCGCAGCTGCGGGTTGCGATCACATCAGCCCCGTACAACCTATCCCGCGCATGCGGGGCCTCCATCACACAAACAACGCCCTGTCTGTCAAGTCCCGGCTGTTTGGAGACCGTCCAGGAGCCGCCGTCCAGCAAGAGACTGGCCGCGGTTTGGACCGCGGGCTCGGTCAGGGTCAGGGAGGCTCAGTGAGGCTCAGTCGGACACGGTAGCTGGTGCCATCACTCCAGATGCATGCGAAACCACGCCGGCAAGGGCATGGCCACTTTGCGGTTGTAGTCACTCCACACCGTCTTGGCGCCGCCCTCGGCGTACAGCACACCGGGTTCGTCACAGCGCTCGATGGTGTGGTAGGTCTCAAAGCTGCTGCGGCCGGGTTTGGCCACGAACAGGGTGACTTTGACATCGCCAGGAAAGCTCAGTTGGCGCAGGAAATTGCAGAAGGCGTTGATGATCACGGGCCCCTGATGTTCCATTTGCGAGCCCATTTGCCCGCTTGGGCCGCGGCTGAAAATCCAGTCCAGACGCACGATCTCCATGTAGCGGAAATACAGCGTGTTGTTGACGTGACCCATGGCGTCCATGTCACCCCAGCGCACGGGGATCACCATTTCATGCACCAGTTTCTTTTCAGTGGGCAGTTCAAATCGCATGCTGATCAACTCCGAAGGTCGCTGGCCGTGGTGTCAGGGGCCGCACTGGCGGATTGGCGGATTGGCGGATCTGCGTTGAAAACCGCCACAAAGCCCGGTTAGATCTGTGGCGCCGTAGGCTCCATACCCAACTCTTGCGCCATCCGGTGCACCAGCGCTTTCAGCGCATCCACCTCTTGGGCCAGACGCGTTTGTTCGGCCCGAAGTGCGGCCAGTTCACCGGCACTTACCGCGGTGCTGCCCCCAGCGCCATCACGTTCGGCATCGGCGCCCGCCATTGCCGCAGCCGCCACAGGTAACACTGGCTGACCGCACAGCAGATGCGCCCAACGCGATTCCCGTGCGCCCGGCGCCCGCGGCAGCTTCACCACCAGCGGCGTCGGCTTGTCGGCCATTTCTTCGAGAAAACCGTCTACCGATGAGATGTCGGCAAACCGGTGCAGCCGTTCACTGGACAGGCGCAACTCGGCCGAGGTTTGGGGGCCGCGCAGCATCAGCACCGCCATCAGCGCCACCGCCTGCGACGGCACGCCCAGCATGCGCGCGGCGTTGTGTTCAAACTTCAGCACGCGCGAGGCCGGGCCCTCAAACACCAGGCTCTGCGCTTTCAGGCCGTCAACCGCAGCCACCACCTCAGCCTCGGTGGCTTCGATAACGGGCTGGCGTGCCGTTTTCTGGTTGCAGCCCGCCACCAGTGCGTTCACCGACAAGGGATAGGTGTCGGGCACCGTGAGCTGCTTTTCAATCAACACACCCAGCACGCGAGCTTCCAGGGGACTTAACAACCGCATGACGGAACCGGGCCCGACGCGGGCTAAACGCCGAACCCGTCGTCAGCGGCGATCACTGCGCCGTTGACGAAGTGGCTTTCTTTGGCACACAGCATGACCAGCACCGCGTCCAGGTCTTGCACCTGGCCCACGCGCTTGCGTGGCAGAGACTGCACCAGCTTCTTGCCGCTTTCGGTCTGCCAGTGGTGGTGGTTGATCTCGGTATCGATGTAGCCGGGGCAGATGGCATTCACGTTGATACCGAAGCGGCCCCACTCCAGCGCCATGGCGCGTGTCATGTGCACCACCGCGGCCTTGCTCATCGAATACACACCAATTTGCGACAGCACACGCAAACCGGCCATCGAAGCCACATTGACGATGCGCCCCCCAGTGAAGGTGCCCGGCGCTTCGCCCTTGCTGCGCGCGATCATGCGTTTGGCCACCGCCTGCGCCACAAAAAACGCTCCGCGGGTATTGGTGTTCATCACGAAGTCGAAGTCTTCGGGCGTGACATCGGTCAGCTTTTGAGTGCTGCCCACACCGGAGTTGTTGACCAGGATGTCGATCGCGCCCATCTCGGTTTCTGCATGGGCCACGGCAGCGCGGATGCTGTCGGGGCTGGTGACATCCAGCTCCACCACATGGGCGTCGCCGCCCTCGGATTCAATTTCCGCGCGCAGCGTCTTCAGCCGTTCAATCCGGCGCGCGGCCAGCACCACCCCAGCGCCGGCAGCAGCCAGGGTTTTGGCGAACTGCGCACCCAGGCCGCTGGATGCACCGGTGACAAAGGCCACGCGGCCCGAGAGATCGATCTGGTATGCCATGGCTGCGTCCGGCTGCTGAGTGCAAAGAACGATAGCACGCACCCTGCTGGGTAAAGCCGCCGATCAAGGCCCTGCCCAGGGCCCAGCGGTTGGCTTCGGGCATCATCGAAGAAGATATGTTGAAACTGCATCAGTTAAGCAAACGCTATGGCGACACACCGGTGTTCGAAGGTGTCAGTCTGCACCTGCAAAAAGGCGAGTTTGTGGCCTTGTTGGGTGAATCGGGTGTCGGCAAGTCCACGCTGTTGAACTGCATAGCGGGCCTGGACGACGCCGACAGCGGCGAGCTGCTGATCGACGGTGAGCCGTTGGCGCCGATGGACGACAACACCCGCGCGCGGCTGCGGCGCGAAAAGCTGGGTTTTGTGTTCCAGGCCTTCCATGTGCTGCCACACCTGACGGTGGCTGAAAACGTCAGCCTGCCGCTGCGTTTGTTGGGGCGTCCCGACCCAGCCCGGTTGCAACAGGTGCTGGCCGACGTGGGGCTGCAGGACTTGCACCAACGCATGCCGGCGCAACTGTCGGGCGGCCAGTTGCAGCGCGTGGCCATTGCACGTGCGGTGGTGCATGCACCGGGCCTCATCCTGGCCGATGAACCCACCGGCAACCTCGACCCGACAACCGCCGAACGGGTGCTGGCCGTGCTGCGCCAGCAGGTGCGTGACGCGGGTGCGGCCTGTTTGCTGGTGACCCATTCGGCGGCCGCCGCCGCGGCTGCCGACCGGGTGTTGCGCTTGACAGCCCGCGGCGTGGTGCATCAGGCACCCGCAGTAGGCAGCGTGGCTGCAGCGGCGCTGGGTGATGCAGTCGCAAGCAGCACGCGCACAGCGCTGGCGCCGTGGTCTTGAGCACGGCGCAGGCTGTGCAGCCGGGACTTGCCGCACCACGGCCCGCAAACCCGCCCTGGCCCTGGTCGCTGTGGTGGTTGCTGACCACCCGTGAATGGCGCCACCACCCATGGCGGCACGGCATGGCCTTGCTGGCGGTGGCGCTGGGGGTGGCGCTGGCGTATTCGGTGCACCTTATCAACCAATCGGCCCTGAACGAGTTTTCGCAGGCCGTGCGCACAGCCGGTGGCCAGCCCGACCTCAGTCTGAGAGGCGCGCGTTTTGACGACGCCTGGTTTGACCGTGTGGCGGCCGACCCGGCGATCGTGGTGGCCAGCCCGGTGCTGGAAGTGGACACCTACGCGCGCACCGCCGACGGCCGCCGCTTGGCGGTGCGTGTGCTGGGGCTGGACGCGTTGCGTGCCGCGCCGATAGCTATCGACCTGATGCCGCAGGTGCGCAGCCTGGAACCAGGAAGGCCCGCTGACCCCCGCAGCCTGGCCTTCCTGGACCCTGACCGCGTGTTCCTGAACGCCGCCGCGCAGACGGCGCTGGGTGTGGGGGCCCAGGCCACCCTGGTGGCGTTGCAGTCAGGTGCTCGTTACCAGCCGCTGGCGGTGGCGGGTGTGGTGGCTGCCGGTGGCGCGCCGCTGGTGGTGATGGATCTGGCGGGCGCCCAACATCATTTCAACGCAATCGGCCGGCTGTCGCGCATCGACCTGCGGCTGGCGCCGGGCACTGACGTGCCCAAGCTGCTGCAGCGGCTGCAGTTGCCACCCGGTGTGGCTGCCGTGTCGCCGTCCGAAGCCGAGCAGCGGGTGTCCAACCTGTCGCGCGCCTACCGCGTCAACCTCACCGTGTTGGCCCTGGTGGCATTGTGTGTGGGTGCATTTCTGGTGTTTTCGGTGGTCACCTTGTCGGTGGCGCAGCGCACACCGGCGCTGGCACTGTTGGGCGTGCTGGGCCAAAGCGGCCGCCAGTTGCGCACCAGCGTGCTGCTGGAATGCGCCGTGGTGGGTGGTGCCGGCAGCCTGCTGGGTTTGATGATGGGCGCTGCCTTGGCGCAGGCAGCGCTGCACTTTCTGGCTGGAGACCTGGGCGGCGGCTACTTTCCCGGTGTGACGCCCCGCCTGCAATGGGATGCGGCCGGCGCCGTGGTTTTTGCGGGTCTGGGGCTGGCCGCTGCACTGGCCGGCGGTTGGTGGCCAGCGCACCAGGCGGCCCAGATGGCGCCCGCGCAGGCACTGAAGGGCCTGGGCTCGGCGCACAGCAATCCGCCAGCAGTGTGGCCGGGTGTGCTGATGCTGCTGGCGGGTGGGCTGGCGGCGCTGTTACCCCCTATCGCCGGCCTGCCCCTGGCGGCCTACGCGGCCGTGGCTGCTTTGTTGTTTGGCGGCGTGGCGCTGGTGCCAGCAGCCGTGCACCTGATGCTGGCCGCAGTGCCAGCGCCCGCACATGCCTTGGGCTTGCTGGCCGTGCAGCGTGCACGTTTTCAGCGGCGCACGGCCTCGGCCGCCATGGCGGGGGTGGTGGCCAGTCTGGCGCTGTCGGTGGCGCTGACCGTGATGGTGGCCAGTTTTCGCAGTGGTGTCAGTGGCTGGCTCGACCAGGTGCTGCCGGCCGATCTGTACGCCCGCAGCAGCGTCAGCGCAGGCGCAGCCGACCAGGCCTGGCTGCCAACCGCACTGCTGGCCCAGGCAGCCCAGTTGCCGGGCGTGCTGCGGCTGCAGGGCTCCCGCGTGCGCAGTCTGCAGCTGGCCCCGGGGCGGCCGCCCGTGGTGCTGGTGGCTCGCAGCCTGGCCAGCCCCCAGCAAGCCCTGCCCCTGCTGCGAGCGCCGCTGCCGCCCAGCGCCGTGCAGACCGGCGAAACCGGGGTGTATGTGTCTGAAGCCATGGTGTCGCTGTACGGTGCAGCACAAGGCAGCCTGCTGCAGTTGCCGCTGGGTGACGTCAACATCCAGGGCCGGGTGCTGGGGGTGTGGCGCGACTACGCGCGCCAGTTTGGCACCGTGGCCATGGCCGACAGTGATTACCAGCGCCTGACCGGCGACACCCGCATCAACGACCTGGCGTTGTGGCTGGCCCCGGGAGCCGACAGCGCGGCCGTGCAGACTGGGCTGCGTGCTTTGCTGCCCGACCCCGGATTGCTGGACTTTGCGTCGGCCAGCGAGCTGCGCACGATCTCGCTGCGCATCTTTGACCGCAGTTTTGCCGTCACCACCTACTTGCAGGTGCTGGCCATCGTGATCGGGCTGGTGGGCATTGCGTCCAGCTTGTCGGCCCAGGTGCTGGCCCGACGCAAGGAATTTGGCCTGCTGGCCCACCTGGGGCTGACACGGCGGCAGATCATCACCGTGGTGGCCGCCGAAGGGGCCGCCTGGGTGGCCGCTGGCACGCTGGTGGGCCTGCTGCTGGGTTTGGCCATCAGCATGGTGCTGGTGTGGGTGGTGAACCCGCAGAGTTTTCACTGGACGATGGATCTGGTGGTACCCGCCGGCCGGCTGGCGCTGCTGTGTGGCGCGGTGTTGGCGGCAGGCACGCTGACTGCGGCCTTCAGCGCGCGCCACGCGGCCGCGCGCCAGGCTGTTTTGTCGGTGCGGGAGGACTGGTAGTGGCCCCGTCTCCCTACCGCCGGGCGCTGTTGGCTTGCGCCTGCGGGCTGGCTTGGAAACCCGCTGGCGCAGCGGGGCCAGAGCCAACCTCCCCATCAGGTGCGAAGCCTCCTACGAAGTCCGCGCTGGACCCGGCCGCTGGCCCTGTGCGCCCTGGCCGGGCCCTGACCTTCCCACGCGACCATGGTGCACACCTGTCAGCGCGCATCGAGTGGTGGTACGCCACCGGTTGGCTGGGCCGGCCCGAGGCCCCCAGCCATGGCTTTCAGCTGACTTTCTTTCGCAGCGCCACCGGCTTGGCAACCACCAACAACAGCCGCTTTGCGGCCCGGCAGTTGCTGTTTGCGCATGTCGCCTGGACCACCCTGCCTGTGGCGGATAGCAAACAGAGCGGTACCCACCAGCACGACCAGCGCATGCAGCGCTGGTCGGCTGCACCCGACGCGGCACTGGCCCGCGCGGGGGTCGATGACGCCGCCATCGTGCT
>JANNMQ010000568.1:0-6189 GCA_031398045.1 Rubrivivax sp. | reverse complement strand
ATCGAGTTCACTTACGAAGCCGAAAGCGCAGCGCGCGGCGGCAAAGGCAAGATGACACGCAGCGTCAAACGCAGCCACCCTTTTGAAGGCGTGATACCCAGCTTTGAACGGCGCTTTCGTGAAACCGATTCGGTGGCTGTGCGTGAAGAACTGGCGCGCTACCAGGCCGTCAAGCCCTGCATGCAGTGCCAGGGCTCACGCCTGCGGCGCGAGGCGCGGCATGTGTTTTTGCAGCATGTCACGGCCGACGGCTTGGGTGAAAGGGGCAAGCCGATCTTTGAGGTGGAACACGCCACGCTGGCCGCTGCGCTGTCTTACTTCGAAAGCTTGAAGCTGCAGGGCGCCAAAGGCGAAATCGCAGAAAAAATCGTGCGTGAAATTCGCAGCCGGCTGCGCTTCTTGAACGACGTGGGCCTGAACTACCTGAGCCTGGACCGCGGTGCCGACACGCTCAGCGGTGGTGAAGCGCAGCGCATCCGCCTGGCCAGCCAGATTGGCAGCGGCCTTTCGGGCGTGATGTATGTGCTGGACGAGCCCAGCATCGGCCTGCACCAGCGTGACAACGAACGCCTGATCGGCACCCTGAAACACCTGCGCGACCTGGGCAACAGCGTGCTGGTGGTGGAGCACGATGAAGACATGATCCGCTGTGCCGACCACGTGGTGGACATGGGCCCCGGCGCCGGTGTGCACGGCGGCCGCGTGATGGCACAGGGCACACCGCAAGAGGTGGCCGACAACCCCGATTCGCTGACCGGCCAGTACCTGGCCAATGTGCTGCGCATCGAAGTGCCCCAGCGCCGCCGCGCGGCCAGCGGTTTTGGCAGCGCGCCTTACCGCATCAGCATCATCGGCGCGCGTGGCAACAACCTGGTGGGCACCACGGTGGACATCCCCGTGGGGCTGCTCACTTGTGTCACCGGTGTCAGCGGCTCGGGCAAAAGCACGCTCATCAACGACACGCTGTACACCGCCGTGGCGCGCAAGCTGCACCAGGCGCATGCAGAGCCTGCCGAGCACGACCGCATCGAAGGCTTGGAACACTTTGACAAAGTGATCAACGTCGACCAAAGCCCCATCGGCCGCACGCCGCGCAGCAACCCGGCCACCTACACGGGCCTGTTCACGCCCATACGCGAACTGTTTGCCGAGGTGCCGGCCGCGCGTGAACGCGGTTATGGCGCGGGGCGTTTCAGCTTCAACGTCAGCGCAGCGGCAGGTGGCGGGCGCTGCGAAGCGTGTGAAGGCGACGGCGTGATCAAGGTGGAGATGCACTTTCTGCCCGACATGTACGTGCCCTGCGACGTCTGCCACGGCTCACGCTACAACCGCGAAACGCTGGAAATTCTGTACAAGGGCAAACACATCACGCAGGTGTTGGAGCTGACGGTGGAAGACGCTTACGCGTTTTTCAAGGCGGTGCCCAACATCGCACGCAAGCTGCAGACGTTGCTGGACGTGGGCCTGGGTTATGTGCGGCTGGGGCAGGCCGCCACCACGCTGTCGGGCGGTGAAGCGCAGCGCGTGAAGCTGGCGCTGGAGCTGAGCAAACGCGACACCGGCCGCACCTTGTACATCCTGGACGAGCCCACCACCGGCCTGCACTTCCACGACGTGGGCATGCTGCTGAAAGTGCTGCACCAGCTGCGCGACGCCGGCAACACCATCGTCGTCATCGAACACAACCTGGACGTCATCAAAACAGCCGACTGGCTGATTGACATGGGGCCGGAGGGCGGCAGCGGTGGCGGCCAGGTGGTGGTGGCCGGCACGCCCGAGGACGTGGCGGCTTGTGCGAACAGCCACACCGGGCGGTTTTTGAAGTTCATGCTGCCTGCGGTGACCGACGGGCCGGCAAATTAGACCGAAGCGCGTCGTGCACGGCCGCATAGACTGGCTGAACCTATTCACCACCCGCGCGCCATGCCCATCACCATCGATTACTACTTCGCCCCGCAATCGCCCTGGACTTACCTGGGCCACGCACGCTTGGTGCAGATGGCCGCCACCGCTGGCGCCACGGTGCGGGTGCTGCCGGCGGATTTCGGCAAGGTATTTGCGGTCTCGGGTGGCCTGCCGCTGGGCCAGCGCCCGCCGCAGCGCCAGGCTTACCGGCTGGTGGAACTGGCACGTTGGCGCGACCACCTGGGACTGCCGCTGAACGTCAAGCCACGGTTTTTCCCGGTACCGGGTGATGACGCGGCGCGGCTGATCGTTGCAGTGGGCCTGGCCGACGGTGCTGCTGCAGCGCTGGACATCACCGGCCGTGTGCTGGCTGCCGTATGGGCGCAAGAGCGAGATATCAACAGCGCCGAAACCCGTTTGCACCTGCTGTCCGAAGCCGGGCTCAGCCCACAGCGGGCTGACGAAGCGCTATCACCCGAAGTGCAGGCTGCCTACGAAAACAACACCCAGCAAGCCATCGAAGCACAGGTTTTTGGCGCCCCCAGTTATGTGGTGAATGGCGAGATTTTCTGGGGCCAAGACCGGCTGGATTTGTTGCAGCGGCGCTTGCAGGCAGGGTGAGTTGCTGCGCGGCACGGAAAGCGCAGGGCCCCGGCACAGGTCAGCACCAACAAAAGGGGCCCCAAACGGGGCCCCAATGAAAAAGGGCCCCAGACGGGGCCCTGTGCACTTCAGCGCAGCAAGCTCACTTCAAGTGCTTGCTGATTTCCTTGGTCATGCCAAACATGCTGATGGGGCTGACACCAACCACGGCCTTCAGCTTGGCGTCTGCATTGATCATGGTGCGCTTCACCTTGTCTTGCAGGTTGTTTTTCTTGATGTATTCCCACACCTTCTTGGTGACCTCGGTGCGCGGCATCGGCTTGTCGCCGATGACGGCAGCCAGGGCTGCGCTGGGGGTCATGGCCTTCATAAAGGCCGCGCTGGGCGCGCGCTTCTTGGCTGGAGCGGCCTTCGTTGCAGGAGGTGCTGCCTTCTTGGCGGGCGCGGCCTTCTTGGCCGGAGCGGCCTTCTTTGCAGGTGCTGCCTTCTTGGCGGGCGCAGCCTTCTTGGCCGGAGCGGCCTTACTTACGGTTTTAGCAGTTGCCATTTTGGATGTTCTCCATCAGTTGATGAGGGAAGCCGTTTGATGCGTGAACCTCTGACGGGCAGACCGCTTGGTGGCTTGCAAGTTGATCTCTTTGAAGAACGACTTTGCGTGCACAACCGGCTTGACAGCAGGGCCCCTCTTTCCATTCAAACGGGCAATCGCGATGGTAATGCCTGTGCGCAGTGCTGAGAAGCGTTTTTCCCAGGTAAAAGCGGCATCCGCGCCACGCTATGCTGCAGGTATGAAGATCCTTGTTCGTTGGGCCTTGTTGGCAGCCGCCTTGTTGTTGGTGGCTTATCTCTACCCCGGGGTGAACGTGGCGGGCTTTAGCTCGGCGCTGATTGCCGCTTTTGTGCTGGGTTTGTTCAACACCCTGGTGCGTCCGTTGCTGGTGTTGCTGACCTTGCCGGTGACGCTGCTGACACTGGGCCTGTTCTTGTTTGTCATCAACGCGCTGATGTTCTGGGCCGCGGCTTCGGTGCTTGATGGCTTCAACGTCACGGGTTTCAGCGCTGCGTTGATTGGCTCGCTGCTGTACAGCTTGTGCAGCATCGTCATCGACGCGGGCACCGAACGGCTGTTTCAGCGCGAGGCTTAAAGGCCCCGCTTACTGCGGCAGTGGTTCTTCGGGCCCACTGCGGCCCGGGCCACCGCGCTGTTCGCGCGCGTCCAGCACCAGTTGCCGGCGCTGTGCGCTGATTTGCCGCAGCCGCGTGTCGATCACCGAGCCTTCGATGAAATCCTGACCCACCGCGCCGCGTGATGCCTGCTGCGCGGCGCGCAGGCGGTCGATGGCCCCGGTAAGGTCGCCCACGGCCAACCGCGCTTCGGCGCCTGCGCGCAGGCTGCGCAACTGCATGCCCAGAGCCTGGCTGGTGCCGGCCAGCAGTTCCCAGGCCAAGGGATCGCTGGGCGCATCGGCCAGCCAGGTCTGCAGGGCTTCGGTGACGGCGCGCAGCGCTTGTGGTCCGGTGGTGGACGTGGGGGCCGTTGCAGGGCTCGATGTTCCCTGCTGATGCTGCTGCAGCAACACCTGCGCACGCAGCAGCAAGCTGGCGCGCTGCGGTGATGGGGCTGCAGCTTCGCTGTCTTGCACCGCCACCAGGGCCTGGGTGGTGTCGCCGCGGGCTAACGCCGTTTGTGCACGCAACAGGTTCAGCACCCTTTCGGCGGCAGGTTCGGGTGGGTTGGCGGTTTTCATCAACGCCAGCGCTTCGTCGGCTTGGGCTTGGGCGCGGGCATGTTCACGCAGTTGGCTGGCCGCCAGTGCACCACCATACAGCGCTGCCACGCGGTCGTGCAGCTGCGGTGATGAGGTGCCACCGTTCAGGCGCTGCAGCGCCTGAGCGCCGTCGTCCATCAGCACACGCGCGCGCATCTGCATCATGGCGTGCAGCACATCAGGCTTCAGGGGCGTGGCGCCCGACAGCAGCAAGCGGTTGCGCGCTTCGGCCACACGGTCCAGCGTCAACGGGTGGCTGCGCAGATACGGGAAACCGTTGTTGTCGTTCAGCCGGCTGGCCTGGTCCATGCGTTCAAACATCGCGGCCATGCCCACGGGCGAAAAGCCGGCGGCGGTTAACACGCCGTAGCCGATGCGGTCGGCCTCGCGTTCCATATCGCGTGAAAAGTTCAACTGGCTTTGCAGCGCCGCAGCCTGCCCGCCCAGCATGGCGGCATTGGCACCATCCATGTTGCCGCTGCGACCGGCCATGGCCACCGCCAGCAACAGGCCGGCCAGTGCCAACAGCGATGCACGCTGCTGTGGCGCAATGCTGCGCGCAATGTGGCGCTGCGACACATGCGACAACTCATGCGCCAGCACCGACGCCAACTGGTCGGGGCTGGTGGTCAGCGCCATCAAGCCCAGGTGCATGCCGATAAAACCACCGGGCATCGCAAAAGCGTTCACGCTGCGGTCGCGCACCAAAAAGGCTTCCCAGGCAAACGCGCGGTCGATTTCGGGTTCAATCTCGCCCCGTTTGCGCGCCGCATCCACCAGCGGCAGCCACAGGCTGTTCAGGTATTCCAGCAGCACCGGGTCGTCCAGATAAGCCGGGTCGCGCCGGCCTTCGCGCATCACCTGGTCGCCCACGCGGCGTTCGGCAGAGATGCTGAAATCTTCAGATGCGCCTTCGCCCAAAGCGGGCAGCCGCACCTGTGCCGACACCGGCAGTGCCATCAGCCCAGCCAGCACTGCACACAGCAGCCGGCGCCAAATCGGAATGTTCATGAGGGTGGAGCTTTATTGGCGATAGCTATCATGACACCGCCATGTTTCTGAAGGTTGCTGCGCCGTGTCATCACCCCTGTTGTCAACTTCCCCGCTCACCCACTTTGACGCACAAGGCCAGGCCCACATGGTGGACGTGGGCGGCAAGGCCAGCACCCACCGCGTGGCGCGCGCCGAAGGGCGCATCAGCATGCTGCCGGCCACCTTGGCGCTGATCAACAGCGGCCAGGCCAAGAAGGGCGACGTGCTGGGCGTGGCGCGCATTGCCGCCATCCAGGGCGCCAAACGCACTGCCGAGCTGATACCGCTGTGCCATCCCTTGCCCATCACCCGCGTGGTGGTGGACTTCGACGTCGACCTGGCCAGTCATGAAGTGCGCTGCACCGCGCAGGTGGAAACCTGGGGCCCCACCGGTGTTGAGATGGAAGCCCTGACGGCCGTGCAGGTGGGTTTGCTGACCGTTTACGACATGTGCAAGGCCGTCGACCGCGGCATGGTGATGCACGGCATCCGCGTGCTTGAAAAAAGCGGTGGCAAGTCGGGCGACTGGCAGGCGCCCAGTGCTTAAACACCCACAATGGCGCTGCGCTTTGTAGTGGCATTGCAGCATCATTTTCAACGTTAGGTCGTGCGGCCTGCTCGGGCGAAGCCAACCTGCTGGACATCAGCCTACTGCGCAGTTTTCAGATAGCGGCGCCAGTTCACCGCCGCCGTGGGTGGCTCACACGCATAGGAACTTGCGGCCTTTGGCGAAGCTGCTGGTGCGCTGGCAGCGGCCAACGGCGGCGTTGCGCCGGCCGCAGGCCCGGCCGCCTCTGGGCAGTTGGCAAACAGCGACTGGGCTTCGGGTTTGCGGAATTCCCTGATCCTGGCCGCCAGGTAACGCGCACGGTCGGTGTCG
>JANNMQ010000536.1:0-4452 GCA_031398045.1 Rubrivivax sp. | reverse complement strand
CGACAACTGGAACTTGAGCGGTTTAGCCCAGACGTTCACGTCGTTGATTGTGCGAATGTCCAGACCCAGTGCGATGACCGAAGGCACCGCCAGGGCCAAACAAAGGATCGCGGCGTCGAACGCGGTTCGCGCCGGTTGATAGACGGCGTTGGCTGCATTCATGCGCGGGTCTCCGTCATGGGCGACAAGCGCCATCCCCCGCGATCGGCTGTACGCCGCGCCAACCGCAACAGTCCAAACAACAGCAGGCCGATAGGCCCGAACATGAAGGTCACCACCAGCACCGGTGCCTGCAGCCAACGGGACAAGCCCAGGGCATCGGCGCGCTGGGCGATCCACAGCCCCACGAAGAGGTCAAAAGCCAAGTAGTGGATCCAACCGGCCAAGGCAACCTCGGGCACTTCAAACAGCCGCTGCACAGCCGCCAGCGTTCCGAAGCCGCCACCCGGCACCGAGAAGAAGTAGAGCTGGATCAGCACGGCGTAGGCCAGACACAAACCGCCGATGGAAAGCACTTGAACGAGTCTGCGCAGGAATCGAGTGCGCGGCAGCAGGATCAAGACGCCCCAGGACACCAGGGCTGTTGTGTTGGCCACCGAGAAAAGCGATTCCAGTGGCAATGTGAATGCGGTGGTGGCCATCAGGTCTTCCGGGTGCGGTGGGTCATCAGGCCAGTTGACATGGTTTGGTCTTTCATTCCCAGTAGTTGCGCCGGCCTTCCGGCTCGGCCAGCAGGCGCAGCACCTGATCCCAATCAGTGGGCAAGTCCTTGCGGTTGACGGTCAGGCGCTTGAGTTCCACCGTCCTCACCGCAGACAAGCTCTTGGCGATGGCTTCGCGGTGCACCGCCGAACGCACGAAGGCGGCGCGCGCTTCTTCGTTGGCCCACACGCTCATCGTCCAACCCTCGTCGCCGAAAAGTTGCCGCCGCGCGCTGTAGCCGATCAAGCCGGGCTGGTTGGCCATGCTGGCCATGACCAAGCTGTTCTGGCGGTCGAACTCGGCGCGCTGCGCAGGGTCGACCACCACGCGGGTGAGCACCAGCACCACCTGCTCGTCGGTGACGGCCGCGGCGGCCGGTGTCAGCCGTGGCCACAGGGTGCTGATGGCACAGGCGTTAAGCAGCAGTGTGAAGGCGGCCAGCACTGAAATGCACAGGGCCCGCATCAGCGTCTTCACAGCGCCACCTTTGCCAAAGCAGGGCTGATGGACAGTGGCCGTGTGTTCACCGGCAGGCACAGTGCGGCAGTGGCCAGGCCCAGCAGCGTGGGCAGGCCGTACAGCGTCTGGAACTGCGCCAGACCCGCCCCAGCGTGGCCAACGAGCGCCAGCGCGCCCGCCGCACCGATGGCGCCGCCCATCTGTCGAAAGGTGCCGTTCACCCCACCCACCACGCCAAAGCGCGCGGGTCCCAGCCTGGCCACCGCCGCGCCGCTCAACGCTGGTAACACCAGGCCCACCGACGCGCCGCCCAGCAACTGGGCTGGCAGCCAGGTCGCCAAGTACTCAGGCGCAGCGCCGATGTGCAACGCCAGCCAGCCCTGCGCCAGTGCATACAGGGCGCCGCCTGCCAGCAGCATCGGCCGGTGGCCGATGCGCCCGGCCAGCCGACCCGCCACGATGGCCACCGGGATCACCATCAACGGGCCCGGCGTCACCGCCCAGCCGGGCAGGCCCTGCGAGTAGCCCCAGACGCTCATCAAGAAGGGGAAGGAGCTGATGAACATCATCGTGACAGCACCGTGTAGGCGTTCAAGGTCCACGACAGGCTGGCCACAGAAACGCCGTTGAAGTGCGCGCGCAGTGGCGCATAGGCCGCCACCACCGCCGTGGTGTCCAGCAGCACCAGGAACCCAGCAGTGCTGGCGATCCAAAACGTTCGCCATGGACTTGAAACAAGCGTTGACGGGAGTGTGTGGGTGCTCATGGAATGGTTCTTTGGCGCTGATCTTCAGAAGCGGGTGAGGAAGGGCATCGAAGACTTCTGACTTGGCGCTTTGCGGTCCGGCGCTCGCAGAGTCAAAGGGCCACATACAAGGTGCGGGTTGACGGTGTCTACTATTTTCCATACAGTTGTTGACACTGTCAACCGGTGCTCGCCAGATCATGAAGGTGAGTGCAACTACCCCAGGGGAAACCGCATGGATTCGAGAACTGCAACGTCAGGGACTTGGGCCGTCAAAGGCCTGCTCGCCAGCCTGGTGGCCCTGGCTGCGAGCACCAGCAGCGCCGCCGAGGTCGTGGTGCGCATCGGCGGCCTGTCCGAGCCGCTGGGTCAAGTGGGTTGTTCGCTGTTCGCTGGGCCGGCGGGCTTTCCGAAGGACAGCTCCGGCGCCCGCCAGCTGTGGCAGGCAGCCGACGCCAAGGGCGTGACCTGCCGCTTCGCCGATGTGCCCGAAGGGTCCTACGCGGTCTCCATCGGGCACGACCTGAACGGCAACAAGCGCGTGGACGCCAATTTCGTTGGCCTGCCCACCGAACAGTGGGGCGTGTCCAACAACGCCCGTCCCAACCTGCGTGCACCACGCTTCGATGAAGCGATGTTCAAGGTGGCGGCTGACGCCAAGGAAGTGGTAATCGACATCAAGGTGGCCAAGTGAGCTCGCGGCGGTCACGCAGGTGATGCGGCGCGTGACGGCGCACCAGGGCAGGACAGCTGGGCGAGGCAGGGCGATCAGATGGATCGCCTGCCTTCGTGAGCAAGGTCGCCAGCGGGCCTGTGGTAGTTTCAGGCCACACACGGAACGCATCTCAGGCCCCCATGCCCCGCAAGAAGACCCCCCCCGAGGCACCACTGGAACTGCGAGACGCCTGCATCGTTGCTGCGCAGGAAGTGATCGCCGAGCGCGGCATCGAGAACCTCAGCCTGCGCGACGTGGCCCGCAAGCTGGGTGTGTCACACCAGGCGCCCTACAAGCACTACCCCAGCCGCGACCACCTGCTGGCCGAGGTGATGCGCCGTTGTTTCCAGCACTTCGCCACGCATCTGGACGCGCGGCCCCGGTTCGACGACCCCGAACGAGACCTGGAGTCGCTCGGCGTGCAGTACCTGGGCTACGCGCACCAGCACCCACTGGAGTACCGGCTGATGTTCAGCACCACCTGGCCCGAGTCTGCCGAGCAATTGGACTTGGCGAGCGACGCCACGCACGCCTTCGACGTGCTGCGCGGCGTGCTCAGGCGCATGCACGGCGACTCGCCTGAGACGCGCGAGGCCGTGGAACTCGACGCGCTGTACATCTGGTCCACCGTGCATGGCCTGGCGGGTGTGATGAGCGGCCAGTGCATTGGCATGCTCGACCTGAAAGCCAATGTGCTGAAGCGTACCGTGCAGCATGCGATGCTGCGAATGGGGGTTGGGCTTGCCGGCAAGATGTGAAAGGGGAAGTGGCCCGCGCCCGCACGCCTTGATCTTGGTTTGGCGGTTGGACGGGCGAGTTCGCAGCGCCGTTTCTGCGAGCGACTGCTGTTCTGTTCAACGCCGACGGATGCATTCGACATGCCAGCGGCTCCTTTGGGTCGGTAGCGCCAGTTCGGCTGTTCGGACTGCTGACGTACGGGGTTCATCGAAAGCTGGTCAGGGCCGCCATGCGCTGGGTGACCGTTTTGGAGATTGGTCACGTTCGAGTGGCTGTCGGCTATGGCAGCTGTCCTCTGGAAACCGGTCATTGCATTGGCGACTCCCTGGTCGCTCGAATGACCGGACATGGCCGCCAGCGGGTCCAGACAAACGACACTTCCCTGCCACTGCGGCTCAATTCTCGCTACGCCATAGCGCTGCTTAGCATGCGCGCCAGCGGCGCCACCTGGCGCTGCAGATCGGCCGCCACCTGCTGCCTGCGGGCCTCGTCCAGGCGTGAAGACACCGCTGCCACGCTGATGGCAGCGATGGGTGCGTGGGCCGGAAAGGCCACGCCCACGGCGGCCGTGCCGGGGTAGACGGCGCCATCCAGGAAAGCAAAGCCGCGCGCGCGGCCTTCGTGCACGGCGGCGCGCACCTGCTGTGCCGTCAGCGTCGAGAGCTTGGGGTAACGCTGCGCATGGGCCTCGATGATCTCGTCGGCTTCTGCGGCGGGCAGGGCGCAAAGGATGGCCAGTCCGCCAGCGCCGACGCCCAGCGGCCTGCGGATGCCGACATCCAGCGTCAGCGCCTTGATCGGATAGTCGCCTAACGCCCGCGATGTACAGATGGCCTCGAGGCCGCGGCGTTCGCTCAGGTAGACCGTGTCCTGGGTACTCTCAGCCAGCGCGGCCAGCGTGTCGGCGCAGCGTTCGGCCAGGGCAAAGCGCGGGCGGGCGAGCAGGCCCAGTTCGTAGAGCAAAGGGCCGAGCGCATATTTGCGCGTCACCGGATGGCGCTCGACCATGCCTTCGACTTCCAGCCGTTGCAGCATTCGAAAGCAGGTTGAACTGGGCAGGCCGGTGGCAGCCGTCACGTCGCCCAGGCGCATG
>JANNMQ010000504.1:0-3207 GCA_031398045.1 Rubrivivax sp. | reverse complement strand
CGAGTTCATCGCGTGTTCGGTTTTTTCCAGATCGCCCGGCCGTACATACACCTGCAGCAAGTGATTTTTGCCCGATCGCGCACGGATACGCTGCTCGCGCGCCACCAGCGTGCCGGCCACCAGCGCAAACAGGTAGCTGGGTTTGGGGAACGGGTCGTGCCAGGTGGCGTAGTGGCGGCCGTTTTCCAGGTTGCCTTCAGCCACCAGGTTGCCGTTGCTCAACAGCACCGGGTAACGCAACTTGTCGGCGCGCAAGGTGACCCGGTAGGTGGCCATCACATCGGGCCGGTCCAGGAAGTAGGTGATGCGCCGAAAGCCCTCGGCTTCGCACTGTGTGAAGAAACCACCGCTGCTGGTGTACAGGCCCGACAGTTCGGTGTTCTTGTCGGGTGCGCAGGTGTTGCGGATGTCCAGCACAAAACGTTCTGCCGCGGGTGGCTGGTCGATGACGAGGTCGCCGCCTTCGATGCGGAACGAAACGCTCTGGCCGTCGGCTTGCACACGCAGCAAGGTCAGGCCTTCACCGTGCAGGCGCAAGGGCGCATCGGCGGGTGTCGGGCCTGCAGTGTTGCGTTCGATGTGCAGCTTGCTGCCGACGATGGTCTTGGCAGCGTCGAGGTCAAAAGTCAGCTCGACCTGGCGGATGAAAAACAGCGGTGGCGCATAGTTCTGCCTCAGGGTTGCAACGCTGGTGGCTTCACGCATGGGGTTGTCTCCGTCTAGGTGTGGCGCAGCGGCCAGGGCCTGGCACTGTGCAGCCGTTGTTCAGGTGCGCTGCGTGGCTCTGTGCCAGGGGCACGCAGCGCAGGGGCTCAGAGGCCTTGTTTCAGGCTGGCCTCAATGAAGGTGTCGAGGTCACCGTCCAGCACCTTTTGTGTGTTGCTGATTTCGACGTTGGTGCGCAAGTCTTTGATGCGGCTCTGGTCCAGCACATAACTGCGTATCTGATGGCCCCAGCCGACATCGGTTTTGGTGTCTTCCAGCTTCTGTTGCTCTTCCATCCGCTTGCGCATCTCGAAGTCGAACAGCCGCGAGCGCAAACGCTTCCAGGCCACGTCGCGGTTGCTGTGCTGGCTGCGGCCGTCCTGGCACTGCACCACGATGCCGGTGGGGATGTGTGTCAGGCGCACCGCGGAGTCGGTTTTGTTGATGTGCTGACCACCAGCGCCGCTGGCGCGGAAGGTGTCGGTGCGCACGTCGGCCGGGTTGATATCGATCTCGATGCTGTCGTCGACTTCGGGGTAGACAAACAACGACGCAAAGCTGGTGTGGCGGCCGCCGGCTGAATCAAACGGGCTCTTGCGCACCAGGCGGTGCACACCGGTTTCGCTGCGCAAGTGGCCAAACGCGTAGTCGCCCTCAACCTTGATGGTGGCGCTTTTGATGCCGGCTACATCGCCCGCAGTTTCGTCTTCCATCGTGGCCTTGAAGCCTTTGCGTTCACAGTACTTCAGGTACTGGCGCAGCAGCATGCTGGCCCAATCGCAGGCCTCGGTGCCGCCGGCACCGGCCTGGATGTCGATGAAGCAGTTGCCGGGGTCGGCCGGGTTGCTGAACATGCGGCGGAATTCCAGCTGTTCTACCGTGGTGCGCAAGGCTTGCGCTTCGGCTTCGATGGCTTTCAGGCCGGCTTCGTCGCCGTCTTCCTTCGACATCTCAAACAACTCGGTGTTGTCCGCGAGGTTGCTACTGAGATGGTCGATGGTACCGACCACGGTCTCCAGCGTTTTCTTTTCACGGCCCAGTTCCTGGGCGCGTTGGGGTTCGTTCCAGACCGCGGGGTTTTCCAGCGCGGCGTTGACTTCGTTTAAACGCAGAGATTTGCGGTCGTAGTCAAAGATACCCCCGGAGCTGCTGGGTGCGGGTACTCAGGTCGGCAAGCAGCGAGCCGATTGAGTTGATGTGTTCGACGTCCATGATGGCAGTGGGTGCAAAGCTGCGGATTGTGGCACCTGCGCTTTAGGCCAAGCGGGTGTTGGGGTGCTCGGCGGTGGGCGCTGCCAGATGCGCTGCAAGTTCGGCAGCCAGGGCCTGCGGTTGGTCGTGGTGCAGCATGTGGCCGCAGGGTTTGAGCGTGACGCGCCGCACGTCGCGCACCACCGCCAAACGGGCGTCGAATTCAGCCCGTGTGTAGCGGTGGCCCCACCACTTCTGGGTGTCGGTTTGATCGCCGTCAACCCACAACAGCGGTGCTGAGATTTGTTTCCAGGCGGCCAGCACTTCATCCACCTGGTACAGCACCGGGTTCACGTGGCGGTGGGCCGGGTGGCCTTGCACGTGCCAGCGTCCGTCTGCCGCCGGCGCAGCCCAGTGCGGAGCCAGCCAGGCGGCTTTGTCGGCGCTGAGCAGGGGGTTGTTCTTGCGCAGCCGGGCCGCCACTTCGTCAGCGCTGGCGTAGCTGCGCAGGCTGCTGGGCGATTTCAACTCGTCCAGCCATTGCGCCAGCCGCTGCGGGGCCTGGTCAGGCTGGGTGCGCGGCATGCCAAAACCTTCCAGGTTGACCAGCCGGCGGATGCGCTGCGGGCGCACGCCGGCATACGTCATCACCACATTGCCGCCCATGCTGTGGCCCAGCAGGTCGATGGCGCCAAACGTGGTTGCAGGCAGCAGCGTATCCAGCAGCGCTTCCAGGTCGGCCAGGTAGTCGGCAAACCAGTAGGTGTCCGCGCCGGGTGTCAGCGTCAAGCCAAAGCCGCGCCAATCGGGCGCCAGCACCCAGCGATCGAAGCCCTCGGCCAGGGCCAGTGCATCGACCAGAAACTGGTAAGACGCGCCCACGTCCATCCAGCCGTGCAGCAGCACCAGCGGGGGTCTGGACGGGCTGGCCAGGCTGGCGTCGCCCCACTGGTGCACGTGATAACGCAGGCCCCGGATGTCCACAAAGCTGCTGCTCGCGTGGCGCAGGGGCTGGTAGGGAATCACGCCAGACGGGCTGCTGGTGCTTGCCGAGAGGGGGCTGGCGGGGTGGTTGTTGGTGGCTTCGGGCATGGGCCTGCACTGTAGGCCAGTGTGGGTGCCTGTGCGGATGGTCTGCCCAAGCGGACCACGCACAATGTGTGCATGCAATCCACCCACACCTTCAGGCCCGCAGCACCCGCTGACGTGCCAGCCATCGTCGGCCTCATCCAGGAACTGGCGGCCTTTGAAAACTTCAGCCATCTGCTGCAGGTGACGCCCCAAAGCCTGCAGCAACATTTGTTCGGCGCC
>JANNMQ010000499.1:0-6166 GCA_031398045.1 Rubrivivax sp. | reverse complement strand
GCTGTGGAGCCGTGAAGAAGACATGACCCACGGCCTGTACCACCCCATCACGCAATGCAAGATGACGGCGGGGCTGGATGCACAAGGCAACATCACCGGGCTGCACATGCGCATCTCGGGCCAGAGCATCCTGGCCGGCATATTCCCGCAAAACGTGCGCGACGGCAAAGACCCGGTGGTCTTCCAGGGCCTGAACAACGGCGGCGGCGAAGCGATGATTGGCTACAGCTTCCCGGCCCTGCTGGTAGACCACGCGATGCGCAACCCGCATGTGCCGCCGGGCTTCTGGCGCGGGGTAAACCTGAACCAGAACGCCGTCTACATGGAGTGTTTTATCGACGAGGTGGCCCATGCCACCGGTAAAGACCCGCTGGCACTGCGTCGCGAGCTGATGAAAAACCACCCCAAGCACCTGGCGGTGCTGGAAGCAGCGGCTCAACGTGCGGGCTGGGGCACGCCAGCGCCCGACGTGAAGGGGCAGAAGGTGTTCCGCGGCCTGTGCCAGACCCACGGCTTCGGAAGTTATGTGGCAGCCTGCGCCGAAGTCAGCGTCAGCAAGGACGGTGAACTCACCATCCACCGCATCGTCGCCGCCACCGACCCGGGTTATGCGGTCAACCCGCAGCAGATCGAGGCCCAGGTCGAAGGCTCGTTTGTGTACGGCCTGAGCGCTGCGCTGTACGGTGAATGCACGGTGAAAGACGGTGCCATCGAACAGAAGAACTTCGACACCTACCCGGCCTTGTTGATGGCCAAGATGCCCAAGGTGGAAACCGTGGTGATGGGCAGCGGCGGCTTCTGGGGCGGTGTGGGTGAACCCACCATCGCGGTGGCTGCACCGGCGGTGTTGAACGCCATCTTTGCCGCCACCGGCAAGCGCATCCGCGACCTGCCGCTGAAGCACCACAGCCTGAAGGCCTGAACGGGTGCTGGCCTCTGCGGGCGTGGCTTTGATGCTGGCCCTGTCAATGCCAGCGCTGGCCTACACCGTGGTCGACGACGGTGTGCCCACGCCGCTGACCGCGCAAGCCGGCAACGCCGACCGTGGGCGCGCCATCGTGGCCAGCCGGCAGACCGGGCTGTGCCTGCTGTGCCACAGTGGGCCATTCCCCGAAGAGCGCACACCAGGCAATCTGTCTACCGACCTGACGGGTGCTGGCAGCCGCTGGACAGAAGCACAACTGCGCCTGCGCGTGGCCGACGCGCGGCGCCTGAACCCGGGCAGCCTGATGCCCAGTTTCCATCCGAATCAACTGCCTGACGACACCGCCGCCCATGTGGGCCGCAGCTGGCGCGGCCGGCCGGTGCTGGACGCGCAGCAGGTTGAAGATGTGGTGGCCTATCTGAAAGCGCAACGCTGATGCCCGGCGAAGATCTCGGCATTGCGCATATCGACCGCCGCCAGGTGCTGGTGGCAGGTGCCGCGCTGGCCGCCTGGCAGCACAGCCCAGCGCAGCTCAGCGGCAACCCTGCCGCCATGCAGGCCGCGGTGGTGGCCTTCACAGGTGGCCGTACGCCCACTCCCGGGCGGGTGGTGCTGGACATCGCGCCGCTGGTTGAAAACGGCAACACGGTGCCGGTGCTGGTGCGGGTAGACAGCGCCATGACTGCCAGCGACCATGTGAAGCGCATTGCGCTGTTCACTGAACGCAACCCGCAGCCCGAGGTGGCCGTGTTCAAGCTGTCGCTGCTGAGCGGCCGCGCCGAGGTGGCCACACGCATGCGCCTGGCCACCAGCCAGCGCGTGCTGGCACTGGCTGAACTGCAAGATGGCAGCTACTGGCAGCGCACCGTGGACGTGGTGGTCACGCTGGCCGCCTGCGTGGAAGGCGGCTGATGAAAAGGGCTGCGTGGTGAGCCTTCGTGCCCTGCTGCATGCACCGGCCCAGGCGCGCGTGGGTGAGGTGGTGGAAATTCGCGCCACGGCCGCGCATCCGATGGAAACCGGCTATCGCCGCGGCTCCGATGGCGACGTGCTGCCGCGCAACCTGCTGCGTCAAGTGGTGGCCACCTTTGAAGGCCAAACCGTGTTCAGCGCCGAACTGCACGCCGCGGTTTCGGCCAACCCCTACGTCTCTTTCTGGCTGCGCGTGCCCGGCAGCGGCCAGCTGGTGGTGCGCTGGGTGGCTGACGGTGGCATCACGCACGACATGCGGCACGAGCTGCGCGCGCTGCCCGCAGGGTGATGCCAGCGCGGACTCGCCTGCTTCGCGCACTGTTCAGCCCAGCGCTGGCCCTGCTGCTGGGCTGCACAGCAGCTCCGCAAGCTGCAAGCCCACCACCACCCACGCCGCGGCTTTCCGGCTGGGAGACCATGTCGGCAGCCACGCAAGCCCTGCAGCGCGACGACAGCGCCAACCCCGGCATGCTGTGGGTGCAGGGCGGCCAGCTGCGCTTTGATGCTGACTGCCAGGGCTGCCACAGCAGCGCCAGCCTGCGCGGCGTGGCCACTCGCTACCCAGCCTTTGACACGGCATTGGGTAAACCCATCACGCTGGCCGGGCGTATCAACCAATGCCGGCAACAGCGCGGCGGGCAAGCAGCTTGGGGCTGGGACAGTGAACCTCTGCTGGAGCTGGAAGCCTTTGTGGCCCACCAATCGCGCGGGCTGCCGATCACGCCGCCGGCTGACGCCCGCCTGCTGCCAGCGCAAACCTTGGGCCAACGCCTGTGGCAACAGCCTCTGGGCCAGCTGCAACTGAGTTGCGCACAGTGCCACGACCAGCAAGCCGGCCGCCGCCTGGCCGGCAGCACCATCCCGCAGGCCCACCCCACCGGCTACCCGCTGTACCGGCTGGAATGGCAAACCTTGGGCAACTTGCAGCGCCGACTGCGCGGCTGCATGAGCGGCGTGCGTGCCGAGCCGTTTGCCTATGGCGCCGACGAATGGGTGGCAATGGAACTGTTTTTGATGCAGCGCGCCGCGGGCATGAAAATGGAAACACCCGCCGTGCGGCCTTGAGCTCTACATGCACGACCGAGGCCTGAAAGCAACGTATGCACAAAGGACCTTCATCAACAGCAGCGGCGGCCGTGAAAAGGAAACTGGGGCCAGCGGCAGCAGCCACCCCGAAGTCAGGCCATGGGGCTCGTCAGGCCCCAGCCATGCCCGCCGATGTGTTGCCCGCCATGGAACGCTGGCTGCAGCGCGCCGTCATCGGACTGAACCTGTGCCCTTTTGCCAAAGCGGTGCACAGCAAGGGCCAGATACGCTGGGTGCTCAGTGCCGCCACCAGCCCTGAAGCACTGCTGCTGACGCTGCTGCAAGAGCTGCAGCATCTGGCGGTCACGCCGGCGCGCACGACCGACACCACACTGCTGGTGCACCCGCTGGTGTTGCAACACTTTGATGACTTCAACAACTTCCAGGGCGTGGTGGAAGCCGCGGTGGCCGACCTGGGTCTGGAAGGAGTGCTGCAGGTGGCCGCTTTTCACCCGCAGTTCCGCTTTGCCGCCACCCGTGCCAACGCGCTGGGCAACAACAGCAACCGCGCGCCTTACCCAGCGCTGCACCTGCTGCGTGAAAAGAGCATAAGCCGCGCCGTGGCAGCTTTTCCTGAGCCCGAAGCGATATTTGAAAAGAACATCGCTACCCTGCGCAAGCTGGGTGCAAAGGGCTACAAAAAGCTGTTGACCGGCGACTGACGCGCCCGCCGAGCAGGCCGCGCCCCGTCAGGGCCGCAGCAGGCTCTGCGCGTCAAACATGCCGTCGGCTGGCCCGGCGGCCGCTGGCAGCCCACAACGCCAGGCCCACCAGCGCCAGCGTCGACGGCTCGGGCACCGTGGTGTTGACGGTGATGGGCGTTTGCGTGCCGGTGAAGCGGCCGCTGCTGTTGAAGGTCAGGCCGGTGATGAAGGCCGTGGTGTTCAGCGGGTCCAGCGCGGCCGTAGTTTCGATGCCCAGCACTCGGAAGATGCTCCGGCCCTCGCTGCCAAAGTCAAACACCTGGCCGCCGTTGATGTCGTCGGCCAGCAGTTGCCATTGGCCCATCGCATCCAAGCCCAGGATGTCGTACAAACCGTCGCCGATGTCGGTGGGCAGCACCACGCTGCGGAACTGGGGGTCTCCCGCACCAACGGCGTAGTCGTAGCCCACGGCCACTTCGGGGTCGATGAAATAGGTTTGACCAGCCTGCACCGCCATGTCGAATTTGAAGCTGCCGTTTTCCAACACCACGGGCAGGTTCACCAACGGACCGCCGCCCTCGCGCGCGGTGAAGTCGGCGTAGCTGCGTGAAATGGAGGCCAGGTTGGCGTTTCCCAGGTTCGTGCTGGTGCCGTCTTTGGTCTGGATGACAGAGATCTCTATCGAGTAGTTGCGGCCCCTTTCAAAGGCGTAACCCGGCACCGTGAAGTCGGCGCCATCCACCGTGTAGCTGGTCTGCGAGGGCAGCAGGTTGCGGCTGGTCACTTGCCCGTTGTTGCCTGGAGCGACCAAGGACTTGTCGTAGATGTTCACGCGGTAACCATTGACGCTGACATTGGGTGGCGGTGACCAACTGAACGTGGGGTTGGCGCTGGCGCCCGAGAGCGTGACGCTGTTGATGAAAGGCACCGGGGCGGCGCCGGCCGGCAGACTCACCAACGCGCTGGCACTGTCAGCACCGTTGGTGAATCTCAAGGTCCATGGGCCCAACAACGCCGGGTCTATGGCCAGGTTGCGCGTAAAGAAGTTGGGGATTGCCGGGCCCGGATTGAAGTTGATCGTGCGGGTGACAGTGGCACCAGTCAGCAGGTTCACCGTCGAGCCCAGGCCCGTGGTGCCTGCCGCGCCATTGGGCGTCACGCTGTTGGCGCCGATGCGGAACGTCATGCCTGTCGCAAAGCCCAAGGAATTTATGTTTCGGTTCTCGAAGTTCATGAACGGCGTGCCGATGCTCACCGGTGCGGCCCAGGCTGCTGGCACCAGCAAAGCCGATGCAACCATGGCGGCGACAGGCGCCAAAAGAAAGTTCAACATGTTCACCCCTGCTGATTGATGAAGCAGCGCCCCCTGGCACTCACTTGCCATGCAATGTAGGCAATCAGCGGGGCCGCGCACATCCCCAGTTCTGTTGAACCCCTGCCGGTGTCAGCGCTGCAGCCGCCACGCCAACAGGGCAGCCAGCAGCAGCATCGTCACGCCGATCAAGGCGTCCAGCACCTGCCAGGCACGCGGCCTGGCAAACACCGGCGCCAACAGGCGCGCGCCAAAACCGAGCGTGGTGAACCACACCGCGCTGGACAGCGCAGCACCGGCCGCAAACCACCACTGCACGCCGTCACGGTACTGCGCACCCACGCTGCCCACCAGCAGCACGGTGTCCAGATAGACATGCGGGTTCAGGAAGGTGAACGCGGCCGCTTGCGCCAGCGCCGCCGGCAGACTGATGGCCCCACTGCCCTGCGCGGCGGCCAGTGCAGCAGGCTGGCGCGCACGCTGCAAGGCCCGCAAGCCGTAAAACAGCAAAAACAGTGCACCACTGGCGGTCAACGCAAAAGCCAGTTGCGGACTTGCACCGATGACATGGCCCAGCCCGGCAACGCCCGCGGTCATCAGCAGCGCGTCGCTAACGGCACAAAAAGCGACGATGGCGCCCACGTGCTCCCGGCGCAGCCCCTGGCGCAGCACAAACGCGTTTTGCGCACCGATGGCCACGATGAGACCCAGGCTCAGCGCGGCGCCAGTGGCTGCAGCAGCCAAGATTTCAGAAGTGACCAACGGGGTCTTCTTGCCTCCCTCTCCCGTTGAGAGAGAGAGAGAAAGTCAAAACTCTGCCGTGTCGCCCGGCTGCAGCACCATCACCTTCACTGACGCAGGGCCCAGGGCGGCATTGAACTGCGCCGGAGTGCCTGGCAACCCCGGGTTCGTCAGGTAATGCATCGGTATCACGGTCTTGGCCTTGATGAGGTCGCGCGCCGCCATCGCGGCATCGGCCGGGTTCATCACGAACTGACCGCCGCCGATGGGCATCAGCACCAGGTCGGGTTTGTACATCTCGCCAATCAGGCGCATGTCGCCAAACACCCCGGTGTCGCCCATGTGCCAGAGTTTGAAGCCGTTCTCGAATTCGATGATGAAGCCGCCCGCTTCACCACCCACATGCACCTCGTCCTTGTTGCTGGCCGGGTTCTTCCAGACGTATTCGCTGCTGTGTTCGGCGCGCACCATCGTCACTTTGACGTT
>JANNMQ010000475.1:0-5189 GCA_031398045.1 Rubrivivax sp. | reverse complement strand
GCCGACGCGTTTGCGCGGATGGTCGACGAATGGCGCGCCAGCATCATCCGGTTTCGCTGTTCGCTGAGCCCAGAGCAGTTGCGCCGTCATCTACCGCAAGGGCTGCCGGCGGGGGCGCCATGGCGCTGTGACGACCTGCAGTTCGAGGTCGGCGTCATCGGCTTCGACAACCTGGAGGGCACGCGGGCTGATCGCTTGAAGAACATGCCGACGCGTCTGGCGCTTCCGAAGGCGGACATCGACGAGGCGATCGCCGCCGGCCGCGACGCGACACGCGACAGCCCGGCCATGAGGCGCTACTTGAGTGGGCGGGTTCGATAGGCAGGCCGGTCGATTGATGGCACAAGCGGTTGCGGTGCGGCTTCCGTCGGCGGCAAGCGTTGACGGGGGCATGCAAGGTTCTGGTCAATCGCTGGAGTAGCGAGCGACTGGTCTTGTCTGGTGCGAATGACTCCTGAGGGTCGGTTGCCGTCCTGGGCGAAGGACCGCTCTGTGGCACCAGACCCTCGTGGCCATTACCGGCAGGGGCGGTCTGTCGTCTGCGGTGCGGACCGTGACGCTTGCGGCCGTCAACAATGCACCCACGACGACAGGCCTGTCGGACTCTTCGGCTATCGCGGGTCAAATGTGAAATGCGGGCCGGCGGCGGGCGGCTGGGCAAGGACGGGGTTGGTCGGACCATTACTCACGATCGGACTGTCGAGCAGCTCATTGCTCGCTGCGCTGGACGTGACCCCCGCTCCTGTGTCGAACTTCCAACACCAAAAATAGACCTCCAATGCACTCCTGCACTATAGGTACAGATGTAGGTTGGAAACAAGAACGGGCCAAAAGGCCCGTATTTCCCCGTGTTCTGGCGGAAAGGGAGGGATTCGAACCCTCGGTACGGGAGGACCCGTACGCCGGATTTCGAATCCGGTGCATTCGACCACTCTGCCACCTTTCCGGGGTGTGTTGACCAGGGCTTGCGGCCTGGTTCTTCGCGCCGCCTGTGGACCGGCTGGAAGGGCGGCTTGTCTGCCTCCATCCCACCTGGCGCGAAGCCTTGAATTCTAACGCGATCCACTTTTGGCCACTGGCTCACGGCAAGTGGCCACCGCCAAGAACCGTGGACCTCAGCGCAGAACCTCCAGCCCACCCAGATAGGGGCGCAGCGCAGCGGGCACATGGATGGAACCATCACCGCGCTGGTGGTTTTCAAGCACTGCCACCATGGCGCGCCCCACCGCCAGACCGGAGCCATTCAGCGTGTGCACAAATTCAGGCTTGCCTTGGGCGTTGCGAAAACGGGCCTGCATGCGCCGCGCCTGGAAAGCTTCGCAATTGCTGCACGAGCTGATCTCACGGTAGGTGTCCTGCGCCGGCAGCCAGACTTCAAGGTCGTAGGTCTTGGCGGCGCCAAAACCCATGTCACCCCCGCACAGCGTGATGACGCGGTAAGGCAGCTCCAGCTGCTGCAGGATGGCTTCGGCATGGCCCACCATCTCTTCCAGCGCTGAAGTGCTTTGATCGGGCTGCACCACCTGCACCATCTCGACCTTGTCGAACTGGTGCTGGCGAATCATGCCGCGGGTGTCGCGCCCGGCGCTGCCGGCTTCAGATCTGAAACACGGGCTGTGCGCGGTCAGCTTGATGGGCAGTTGCGCGGCGTCAAGGATGCGTTCACGCACGGTGTTGGTGAGGCTGATTTCGCTGGTGCTGATCAGATACTGCTCAGCCTGCGCTTCATCACCCCCCTCAGCCGCGGCATCACCGGGGCCCCTTCCCCGGTATACCCAGAACATGTCGTCCTTGAACTTCGGCAGCTGCCCCGTGCCTTCCAGGATGTTGCGGTTCACGATGTAGGGCGTGTAGCACTCGGTGTAGCCATGCTGCTGCGTGTGTGTATCCAGCATCAACTGCGCCAGCGCACGGTGCAGCCGCGCCGCCGGGCCGCGCAGAAAGGTGAAACGTGAACCGCTGAGCAAAGCGCCGGTGTCGAAGTCCAGGCCCAAGGCGGCACCCAAGTCGACGTGGTCGCGCGGCGCAAAGCCCAGTTCGGCAGCGCGCCGGGGCCGGCCCCAGCGGCGCACTTCCACGTTGGCGCTTTCATCGCTGCCCAGCGGCACATCGGCCTGGGGCAAATTGGGCAGGCCCATCAGCAGGGTTTGCAGTTCCTGCTGCAGCCTCTCCAGCTTGTCGGCACCGCTTTTCAGTGCATCGGCAATGCCGTTCACTTCGGCCATCAGGGCGCTGCTGTCTTCGCCTTTGCTTTTCATCTGACCGATCTGTTTGCTGGCCGCATTGCGGCGCGCCTGCAGCTGTTCGGTGCTGGTCTGGATGGTCTTGCGTTCGCTTTCCAGCGCTTCAAAACGCGCCACGTCCAGGTAGGGTTGCGGGTTCTTGCGGCGCTGCAGTTGCGCCAGCACACCAGGCAGGTCGCGGCGCAGGTGGTTGATGTCTAGCATGGTGGGGCTGGTGGTAAAGCAAACAATTGAATGGCAAAGGACCCACAGTTTTGTGGGCAGTGCACGGCGGCGTTGGATGGTCGGTCGTCCATGGCCTGCCCAGCCAGGTTGATGGACCCATCAGGATCGGGAACCCGGGTCAGCAGTGGCCGTGGCCGCACCCAGCGCTTCGGCCATGCTGCGGTCGCCCAGGCCCAGCGGCAGCGGAAAGTGCACGTCTTCTGTGACACCGTGCATGCGCCGCACCGCCACCGCACCCAGTTCGCGCAAGCGCGCCACCACCTGCTGCACCAGTAGGTCGGGTGCTGAAGCGCCGGCTGTCAAGCCCACGCGGCTACGACCTTCAAACCAGGCGGGGTTGAGGTCTTGCGCGCCTTCAATCATGTAGGCGGTGGTGCCCAGGCGTTGTGCCAGTTCGCGCAGGCGGTTGCTGTTGCTGCTGGTGGGGCTGCCCACCACGATGACCACGTCCACCGCTGGTGCCATCACCTTCACGGCGTCTTGCCGGTTTTGAGTGGCGTAGCAAATGTCTTGTTGTTTGGGTTCACGCACATGCGGAAAACAGCGCTTCACTTCGGTCAGGATGGCCGCCGCATCATCCACGCTGAGCGTGGTTTGTGTCACCACGGCCAGCTTGGGGCCGCGGGGCTGCACACGGGCCACATCAGAAGCTTCTTCCACCAAGTAGATGCCTTCGCCCAACTGCCCCATCGTGCCTTCCACCTCGGGGTGCCCCTTGTGGCCGATCATGATGAACTCAAACCCTTCTTTGGCCAGCTTGGCCACTTCCACATGCACCTTGGTAACGAGTGGGCAGGTGGCGTCGAAGATGCGAAAACCCCGGCGCGCGGCTTCAGCGCGCACCGCCTTGCTGACCCCGTGGGCGCTGAACACCAGCGTGGCGCCAGCAGGTACTTCGGCCAGGTCTTCGATGAAGATCGCGCCTTTGCCTTTGAGGTCGTTGACAACGTAGGTGTTGTGCACGATTTCGTGTCGCACGTAGATGGGTGCGCCAAAACGCACCAGGGCGCGTTCCACAATCTCGATCGCGCGGTCCACCCCCGCACAGAAGCCGCGCGGTTCAGCCAGCAGCACTTCTTCCAGCACAACGCTCACAGCACCCCCAGCAGCTGAACTTCAAACTTCACCGGCTGCCCGGCCAGGGGGTGGTTGAAGTCAAAAAGCAACCAATCGGCCCCTGCTTCGCGCACCACCCCTGCATAGCTGCCCTGGCCATCGGGGGTTGGGAACTGCACCACGTCACCGGGGCCATACAAAGCGTCAGGGTCACCCAGCTCATGCAGCAGCGACAGTTTCACGCGCTGCAGCAGCTCGGGGTTGCGCGGGCCAAAGGCGTCGCCGGCAGCCAGCTCAAAGGTTTTGTGTGCACCCTCGGGCAAACCCAGCAGGTGTTGTTCAATGGCCGGCGACAGCTGCCCAGCGCCCAGTGACAGCGTGGCCGGTTTGTCGTCAAACGTATTGACCACCGACGCACCGTCAGGTCCGGCGAGGCGGTAATGCAGGGTCAGGAACGATCCGGGTTGCACAAGGTTCACGGCAGGTTTACGCGGGTTGGTACGGCGGTTGAAAGTCGCAAGGGCAGGTTTATAAAGGCTTATCAACCAGGCCCTGGAAGGCACCTGGCCGTACAGAACACCGGGGCTGTGTGTACAAAGCAGCGCAGCATGGCCCACGGTTGGCGCGGTGCTTCTGCGCCGCCGCTGGTACTGAAATAAACTGCCTGCATTGTACTGAGGGGTGCCCATGGGTCGCGGTTGCGCGGCAGCATGGCAGCGCCGCATCGAGCAGTCCTGCACCCGGCGCGCACCATGAAGCACCTACCCACCGACCAACGCCCGCGCGAAAAGCTGCTCAGCAAGGGCGCTGCGGCGCTGGCCGACCACGAGTTGCTGGCCCTGCTGCTTCGCACGGGCTACCAGGGCTGCAATGTGCTGGATCTGGCGCAACAGGTGCTGCAGGTTTGTGGTGGTTATGCCGGGCTGCTGCAAGCCGGCAACGACAAGCTGGGGGCCATCAAGGGGCTGGGGCCTGCGAAGCGTGCAGAGTTGCTGGCAGTGATGGAAATGGCCCGCCGTGCCTTGGCGCAACCGATGCGCAGCGCCGATGTGTTTGACAGCCCCAGCCGCGTCAAAGACTACATGGCCATGCACCTGGGCGGGCGCGAACGTGAAGTGTTTGCGGTGCTGTTCTTGAACGCCCAGCATCACATGCTGGCGCTGGAAGAGATGTTCCAAGGCACGCTGATGCAGACCAGCGTCTACCCGCGTGAAGTGGCGCGCCGAGCGCTGGCCCTGAACGCCGCCGCGGTGGTGCTGGCGCACAACCACCCCTCCGGCGTGGCCGAGCCCTCACGCGCCGATGAGCACCTGACGCAGCAGTTGGTGCGTGCGCTGCAGCTGGTGGACGTTCGGGTGCTGGACCATCTGGTGGTAGGACAGGGGCAGGTGGTGTCGATGGCCGAACGGGGGCTGATGTGACGCCGCAGCGGGTGGCGCGCCGGCTGGCCGACTTGGGCCCGTTGCGCCTGGTGCTGCAGGAACGTGAACGTGCAGCCGCTGAACAGCGGGCGCGCCTGCTGGCCTTGCAGGCCGCGGCAGAAAAACAGCGCCGCCTGTTTGCCGACAGCGTGGGCCCCGTCACGCCATTGCCCAGCCACGGGCTGGCGTTGCCCGCCCTGCCCCGCCCCAGCCCCGAACCGCGCCAGCGCGAAGCTGATGAGCG
>JANNMQ010000358.1:0-6879 GCA_031398045.1 Rubrivivax sp. | reverse complement strand
GGTCTGCTGCGCTTCGTCGCGCAGCGCCAGGATGTGCAACATGCCCACCATGTAAGCCGTGGCCTGGCCGGGGTTGGCGATGTAGCGCTCCACCTCGCGCGCTGACAAGCCATAGGCTATGGCTTGTTCACGCGTCCAACGTTTGGCGTGCAGGCCGGTGTCCACCACCAGCCGGCGGGCGCGGAACAACTGGCCATCCAGGCCGCCCAACAGCGCGGGCGGGTCGCCGTCGTACCAGCCGTGGTCCAGCGCCAGGCGCTCGGCATACAGCGCCCAGCCTTCGCTGTGCGCGCTGCCGCCACCAAAAATACGGCGCTGGCGCCACAACGGCAAGTCGTTCTGCTCTTGTTGCAGCGCCAGCTGAAAGTGGTGGCCCGGCACCGCTTCATGCACCACCAGGCTGCGCAAGCGCAGCAGGTCGTAGGTGGGGCCAGGCAACGGCGCCCAGAAGATGCCGGGGCGGCTGCCATCGGGGCTGGGCGTGGTGTAGTGGGCGCTGGCGGTGCGCTCAGTCAGCACCGGCACGCGGCGCACTTCCACCGGCGCGCGCGGCTGCAGGTTGAACAGCGCCTGCGCACGCTGCTGCGCGTCTTGCACGGCGGCTGCATAACGCGACAACATGAAGGCACGGGGATCGGTCCCTGCAGGCGGCTGCATCGCTGCACGCACCGTATCCAGCCGCTGCGTGATGCTGCCTTGGGCGTGGCCCATGCTTCGCAACACCTGGTCCATCTGCGCTTCGATGCGCGCCACTTCGCGCAGGCCCAGGCTGTGGATGGCTTCGGCGCCCATCGTCGTGGTGGTGTACTCGGCCAGCGCCGCCTGGTAGGCCTGCTCGCCCCTGGGCAAGCGCCACAAGCCCACGTCGGTGCTGGCTCGCGGCAGCAGTTCTTCCAGCAGCAACAGCACTTTTTCGTAGGCCGGGCGCACGCGGCTCTGCACCAGTTCGGTGGTGGTTTTGATGGCGGCCAGGCGCTCGGCGTCGGGCCAGTGCTGAATAGCCGCGCTGCGCCGCGTGAAGCCGGCCACGATGTCGTTGCTGGCCGGCGGTTGCGCCAGAAAAGCCTGCACCTGCGTGCGGGCGCGCTCCACGATCACCCGTGGTGGCACCAGGCCCCGGTCGGCCGCCTGTCGCGTGCGCACCAGCGCTTCGTCCAGCCGCTGGTCCACCTGGGCCAGGCGCGACAGGTAACTCTGCACATCGGCGGGCCGCCGCAGCGGGTGGCTTTCGGCCAGCAGGTTGATGTAGCGCAGGTGCAGCCCCCACAGCTGGTTGAAGGCAAACCCGTGGTCCTCAAACGGCAGGCCAGCCAGGTTGCGCTGCAAGGCCGATTGCATGATGGCAGCGCTGACGCGGTCAGCACCCTGCAGCGCACCGGCCGGGTAGGCCTGCAGCTCCAACAGGCCCTGTCGCGCCAACGCCGCCCGACGTTCACGCTGGTCGGCGGCCACAGAACCCAGTTGGCTGTCCAGCTGCTGTTGTTCGTCAGCGCTGAAAACCTGCGTGGCGGTGGCCCACTCAGGCCACAGCCGCAGCCAACGGGTGGCAAATTGTTCGCTCCAGGTGGCAAAGGCTTGGGGTGCTGCGGGCGAAGTAGGCACTGTAGGCCCCGTAGGTGCCGCACCAAGCGGAGCCTGTGCGCAGCCGGCGCTGATGCAAGCGGCCGTGAACAGGGTCGCTGCACCCCAGGCACGGCGCCAGTTGAACCCAAGCCCCAGCGTGGGCCACGTCATCAACGGCCTCACGACGGCAAAAACCCTTCAATCGACAAATAACGCTCGCCGGTGTCGTAGTTGAAGCCCAGCACCTGGCTGCCGGCCGGCAGTTGCGGCAGCTTTTGCGCAATGGCCGCCAGCGTGGCACCGCTGCTGATGCCCACCAGCATGCCTTCCTCGCGCGCGCAGCGGCGCGCCATCTCGCGTGCGGCTTCGGCTTCAACCTGGATCACGCCGTCCAGCAGCGCCATGTGCAAATTGGCCGGGATGAAGCCTGCGCCAATGCCCTGGATGGGGTGCGGTGACGGCTGCCCGCCGCTGATGACGGGGCTGGCCGTGGGTTCCACCGCAAATACCTTCAGCTTCGGCCAGCGTGCCTTCAGCACCTGGGCGCAGCCGGTCAGGTGGCCGCCCGTGCCCACGCCGGTGATCAGCGCGTCCAACCCGTCCGGGAAGTCAGCCACGATTTCTTCTGCCGTGGTGTGCACATGGGCGGTTATGTTGGCGGGATTTTCAAACTGCTGCGGCATCCACGCACCGGGCGTGGTGGCCACGATCTCTTGCGCCTTGGCGATCGAGCCTTTCATGCCCTTTTCGCGCGGCGTCAGCTCAAAACGCGCACCGTAGGCCAGCATCAGGCGGCGGCGCTCGACGCTCATGCTGTCGGGCATCACCAAAATCAGCGGGTAGCCCTTCACGGCTGCCACCATGGCCAGGCCGATGCCGGTGTTGCCCGACGTGGGCTCGACGATGGTGCCGCCCGGCTGCAATGCGCCGCTGCGTTCAGCGTCTTCCACCATCGCCAGCGCGATGCGGTCTTTGATGGACCCGCCGGGATTGCTGCGCTCGGACTTCACCCACACCTGCGCGGTGGGGCCAAACAGGCGGTTGATGCGCACATGCGGCGTGTGGCCGATGGTGGCCAGGATGTTGTCTGCTTTCATGGCGTGTGTGGGGGGTGCTGTAGTGGTCGGCAACTTATACACCCCGGGGCCCCACCGGGTCGTGCAAGCGCCGCGGCAGGCGGCCCACCGGCGCTCAGGCGATGTCGGCGTCCAAGGCCAGCTCACCCAGCTGCAGCTCGGCCACGTTGCCGGCACCGCCCTCGCCAGACCGCGCCACCAGCACGCCCCGATGGCGCGCCGCCACCCGCTGCACAAACAGCAGCCCCAGTCCGACGCCGCGGGCGTCACCGGCGGGCAAACCTTGCGCGTCGTTGTGCAACTTCTGCCGTTGTTCGGCTGTCAGGCCGGGGCCGGCGTCGCGCACACGAAAGATGAGCCGCTCTTCACCCGCTGCGGTGTGCAGTTCCACCACCGCGCCCGGCGGACTGTGTTTGATGGCGTTGGACACCAGGTTGCCCAGTGCCCGCAGCAACAGGGGGCGGTCCATCACCCAGCGGGCCTGCACGTCGTGCAGCCGCTTTTGCAGGCTGACCTGCGCATTCAATGCCTGGGGGCGGAAGTCGGCCATCACCTCGTCCAGCAGGCTGGCCACCGCCACGGGGGTCAGGTTCAGCGGACGCGATTCGGCATGCGCCAGGCGCACCACGTCGTCAGACAGTTGCAGCGTGCGCTGTGCGAGGCGATAAATTTCAGCCAGCAGCAGGTCTTGCTGCATGTGCATGTGGCCCTGCAGATGCAGCTCGGCCAACATCATGATGGAGCTGGCCGGTGAACGCAGGTCGTGTGACACAAAGGCCAAGGTTTCATCACGCCGGCGCTGCGCTTGTTTGATGGCGGTGACGTCGTCAAAGGTCACCACCCAGCGCTGCTGGCCCAGCAGATCCAGGCTGGCAAAGTGCAGCAGCAGGTCACCCAGCCGCGCCAGTTGCGCTTCCACCGCCAGGCCGCCCGCCGGCACCCCTGTTGATGCCAGCAATTGCGGCCAGTTCACAGGCTCGGAGGTACGGAACTCTTCCAGCAGGCCCGCCAGGTCCAGGCCCTGCATGTCGGCTGCAGTGTCGGTTTCAAACAACTTGGCGGCCAGCGTGTTGGCCAGCTGCACTCGGCCTTTTTCGTCGGCCACCAACATGGCCGTGGGCATGCCCGCCAACGCGTCAGCCAGAAAACGCCGCGCGCTGCGCACGGTTTCGGTGGCCACTTGCAGGGTTTCCAGGCGCGATGCGAGGCGGTCGCTGGGTGACGGCGGCAGCTGCACCACGGGTGACGATGTGGGGTAGACCCCGCCTTCGGGTTGCAGCAGGCGGATTTCAGCATCCAGGCTGTCAACGGCATGCTCAAGCCGTCGCCAGCTCCACAACGGGTAGGCCAGTGCAGCCGTCAGCGCATAAGGCACCGGGCTCCACCACCAGCCAGCGTTCAGGGCCAGCAGGCTGGCGCCAATGACCAGCGGCACTGAAGCCAGCGCCAGCACCAGGGCCCAGCGTGTGCCCACACGTTGAAAGCCAGCCACCAACACGATCAGCAACATCGCCGCCAGCGCCGCCACGAAGCCCGGCGACGCGGCCTGCAGGGTGTCGCCACTGCGCAACGTGTACAGCGTGTTGCTCAGCACCTCCACGCCCGGCATGGCCTGCTGCTGGCCGTTGACGGGCGTGGCCAGCGTGTCACCCAAGCCCAGCGCGGTCATGCCCACCAGCACGTAGCGGCCCGCCAGCACCTGCGCCGGCACGGCGCCCCGCAACACGTCCACATAAGACACCCGCTGCACATGGCCCGGTGGGCCGGTGTAGCGGATCAGGAAGCGGTGGTCGCGCTGCCAGGCGTCACCCGCTTTCGGGCTGGCAACCAGCGGCAGGACTGCTTCAGACTCTGATGGAAACGTGGGTGCCAGGCTTTCGCCCGCCGCCCGCATCAACGCCAGCGCCATGTGGGGATAGGTTAGCAGTTGACCGTCTTGCACACGCCCGATGTCCAGGAAAGCGTGGCGCAGCACACCGTCGGCATCCACCGGCACTTCAGCAGCGCCCAGTTGCGCCACCGACTGCAGCACACCCACGGGCGCCAGCAGACGCGGTGGCAGGCCCGGCACGCCGCTCTGCCAGGCCACCGGCAACACCACGGGCGCTGCACGGCGCAGCATGTGGGCCAGCAGCCGGTCTTGTTCGGGGTCGGGGTCCGCTTCGCTGAGGATCAAGTCCAGCGCCACGGCGCGCGGTTGGGCGCTGGCCAGCTGGTTCAACAAGGTGCTGTGCACCGCGCGCGGCCAGGGCCAGCGGCCGATGGCGTCGATGCTGGCGTCGTCGATGGCCACGATGACGATGTCGGCCGGCACCGGGCGGCTGAACACCGAAAGCCCAAAGTCATACACCAGGCGGTCAGCGCGCCAGGTCCAGCCGCTGAGGGCCAAGGCTGCGGCCAGCAGGGCCAGGCCGAGTGCCACCGTCCAACCGTCGCGGCCACCGCGCAGCACATCGCGCCAGGGCCGTCGGACCGCTGCCACCAGCTGCCTGGGCTTCAGCCTCTGGCGGTGTTCACCTCGCCCGTGGCCGCGCAGGTTCACGGGCCTATCAGCACCGGCGCACCTTCGGCCCTGACGCAGACGCCGCTGGCAGCGCGCAGGCAGTTGGGCACGTCGAATTGCTGTGGTGCCGAGTAAGGGCCGACAAAACCGTCGGCTTCGCGCGTGCGCACCCGCACGTAAAAACGGCCGGTGCCGGGCAGCTCCAGTTCCAGCGCCGGGCTCTGCACCGTGCGCTGCAGCACCAGGTTAACAAACGCCAGGTCGCGCGCCAGTTGCAACTCAAAGGTCTGGCCCGCCGTGCCTTCCCAGGCCAGGCGCAGGGCCTGGTCGCTGAGCGCAGCCTGGGGCGCGGAAGGCACCGGCGGCGGCGGTGGCACCGCGCGCAGTTCAAACTGGTTGACGGCGCCAAAGGGCCCCTGGTCGGTGGTGCTGCGTTCACTGGCCACGCGCCAGAAATACAAACCCGGCGTCAGACCTTCAAGGGCCAAGGTACCGGCGGTCTGGCCCGGTAAATCACGCAGCGGCTGGCTGAAGTCTTGACTGCGTGAAAGCTGCAGCCGGTAACTGCGGGCATCGGGGTTGAGCGTCCAGGCCAGGTCCACGCGGTCACCGACGACCACCGCACGCGGTGCCGGCACTTGCGGCAAAGGTGGCTCTGGTCTGGCCTTCAAGCGAAAGGGGTGGTCGGCGTTTTTCCCTTGCAAGCCATTGGCATCAACAGCGCGCACCCGCAACACGTAGTCGCCGTCGGCCAGGTTGGCGATGCGCAATTCAGGCGATGCAGACTGCACGTCGGCCAGCACCTGGTCAAAGCTGGCCTCACGCGCCACCTGGCCCCGGTAGATGGTGGCACCGGCCACCGCGGGCAAGGCAAAACGCAGCAGCGGGCGTTCTTGCAAGGCGGGCAACTGCGCCAGGTTGGGTGCTGCCAGCAGCGGCACCGGCGGCGCCACACGCCCGCTGCTGTCCACCACCACCCCAAAACCAGCCTTCACCAGCTGGCTGGGCAAAGCCGCAGCACCGCCGGCCGCCACCAGGCCTTCCAGCACTTCACCACGCGTCAGCTGTGCCGTGTCTTCGGCGTTGACGCGGAATTCGGTGCCGCGCACGCCCAGCACACCCTGCGGGGTGTTTACACGAAAGCCTGGTTGCCCAGCGGTTGCGGGCTGTGCCTGCACTTCAATCTGCCCCTGCCGCAACAACACGCCAGAGCGCACCAGGCCGGCGCGCGGCACACGGTGTGATTCGTCGATTTGCAGACGACTGGCTGCACGCAGCCGCAAAACCGTGCCGTCCACCAAACGCACCGTGACGTTGCCGTCGCCAGTGCGCAACTCGGTGCCTTCGGGCAGCGACTGGCCCACCATCACAGCCGACTCACCCGCCTTGCCAGCGGCCCGTGCATCACCACTGACGGCCGTCACCACGGCCGGCGCCGCTTCCAAAGCCATCAGCCGCAGCGGTATACGCAACACCGTGCCCACCCGCAAGTGGTTGGGCTGTTTCAAGCCGTTGAAGCGTGCCACTTCAGTCCACTGCGCGGGTTGCTCCAAATACCGGCGGCCCAGCCCGATGAGGGTGTCGCCACGCACTGCTTTGTGCAGGTGGGCAGGTTCGGCGGCGGTAGGCACTGCCGCCCCCGCCGTGGCGCCCAGCAGGGCCAGCGCCGAGGCCAGTGCCAGCGGCCCCAGCGGCCCCCGCGTCATACCGCGTACAGGCGGCAAGGCGAAGCGGAGC
>JANNMQ010000346.1:0-1880 GCA_031398045.1 Rubrivivax sp. | reverse complement strand
CTGCCGCTGCCCACGGGCGCGCTGACCGCCGACGCCGTGGCGCGCAGCGTGGTGGCGCAGCTGCCCGAACAGGCCATCGTTTGCGACGAAAGTGTCAGCTCAGGCCGCGACTTCTTCGCCATGAGCTGGCACGCCGCGCCGCACGACTACCTGCAGATCACGGGCGGCGCCATCGGCTGCGGCCTGCCGCTGGCCACTGGCGCCGCGCTGGCCGCGCCTGGCCGCAAGGTGGTCACGCTGCAAGCCGACGGCAGTGCCATGTACACCTTGCAGGCGCTGTGGACCCAAGCGCGTGAACAGCTGGACGTGCTGACCATCATCTACAGCAACCGCACCTACGCCATCCTGCACGGTGAATACGCGGCGGTGGGTGCTGGCGCACCCGGCCTGAACGCCCGGCGCATGTTCGACTTCGACAACCCGGCACTGGACTGGGTGAAATTGGCGCAAGGGCAGGGCGTTGAGGCGGCACGTGCCGAATCCGCAGAAGCGTTCAACGACGTGCTGGCAGCGGCCCTGCGGCAGCGTGGGCCGTTTTTGATTGAAGCGGTGATATGACGTTGTTTCTACAAGACTGACCGTCCACGCTGCCCACACTGCCCGCAACCTGCAGCGCGCATTTGTTGCGCGCGCCCGCACATCGCAATGCCTGAACCATGCACGCCGGCAACACCGCACGCCTGTACCGCATCGAAGCGCTGATACGCCAGCATGGCCACGTCAGCTTTGCCACGCTGATCAGCGAACTGGACGTGTCGCCGGCGACGCTGAAGCGCGACCTCGAATTTCTGCGCAGCCGCATGGGAGCGCCCATCGAATATGACGCGCAGCTGCGCGGCTACCGGTTTGGCAGTGGTTACCACGGCCAGCTGCGCCATGAACTGCCGGGCCTGTGGTTTGACGAATCCGAACTGCACGCCTTGCTGACGGCGCAGCAGGTGCTGGCCGCGCTGGACACCGGCGGCCTGTTAAGCCGCCACCTGCAACCGCTGCTGGACCGCATACAGCTGCTGCTGGCCAGTGGCCAGGGCGCTGAACAGGCGGGGCAGGTGATGAAGCGCGTGAAGATCGTCACCGCGTCGCGCCGGCCGGTGCCCAGCCGGCACTTTGAACGCGTCAGCTCGGCGCTTTTTTCGCGCCGCCGCCTGCACCTGCGTTATCTGACCCGCGGCCGTGGCGAGGTGACTGAACGCGACGTGTCGCCGCAGCGCTTGGTGCACTACCGCAACACCTGGTACCTGGACGCCTGGTGCCATCGCGCCGACGGCCTGCGCCGCTTTGCGTTGGACGCCATGCAGTTGGCCACCTTGCTGGACCAGCGCTGTAAAGAGGTGCCGCTGCGCACCGTGCAGGCACAGATGGATGCCGGCTACGGCATTTACGCCGGTGGCACCAGCCAGTGGGCGGTGCTGCTGTTCAATGCCCAGGCTGCGCAGTGGGCCAGTTGCGAAGAATGGCACCCGCAGGCCGAGGGCCAGTGGCGCGCCGATGGCAGCTACGAAATGCGGCTGCCTTACGTGGACGCCACCGAACTGCTGATGGACGTGCTGCGCCAGGGCGACCAGGTGCAGGTGCTGGAGCCGCCCGCGCTGGTGGCTGCGGTGGCTGAAAAGCTGAATGCCGCGGCTGCGCTGTACAAAATCTCAAACAAAACCAGAACCTGAACCCCGACCAGGACTGAACCCTCTAACAAGAAATCGGTGCTGATCGCCGGCGGCGGCATTGGTGGCATGACGTTGGCGATGACGCTGCATCAGATCGGCGTGCCCTGCGTTGTTTATGAAGCCGTGCCCGAGTTGAAACCGCTGGGCGTGGGCATCAACCTGCAGCCCAATGCGGTGCGCGAACTGATGGAATGCTGAAGGGCGCCATGCGGCGCC
>JANNMQ010000289.1:0-4530 GCA_031398045.1 Rubrivivax sp. | reverse complement strand
ACCTACGAAGCCGGCCAGCATGGACTGTTTACCGAGCAGCTGGTGCAACTGTGGGATGAGGGCCGTTTTGAGGGTAGCTGGAAGGACTTTGATCACCGCGTGCGCGTGAAGCTGCCGTCGTTTCAGGTGCCCTGGATGGCGATGCGCGGGCCGGCCCAAGCGATGCTGGGTGAACGGCCCTTCACCGCGTGAAAAATTGTGCTGACCATGCACCGCGCGTGCCGCAGCGGCCGATGAAGCCCGGGCAAACCGGCCGGCGCGCTGCATCGTGATCCAGCTCCGCATCTTCCTCTCCTCCCCCGGCGATCTTGACGCCGAACGCGCTGCAGCACGCGCGCTGGTGCAGCAGGTGCAGGGCAGTGAGCCGTGGAAGGGCCGCGTGCACATCGATCTCGTGGCCTGGGACGATCCGCTGGCCGGCGTGCCGATGGACGCCGGCAGCACGCCACAGGCCAGCGTCAACACCTACGCCGGTCTGCCGCGTGATTGCGAATTGACCGTGGTGTTGCTGTGGAACCGCATCGGCACCCCGTTGCCGGCTGGCACCCGCCGCGCCGACGGCACGGCCTTCGAGTCTGGCACGGTGTGGGAGATGGAAGACGCACTGGCGGCCCAGCCGCCGCGCCCGGTGTGGCTGTACCGCTGCCGACGCGACCTGGCCATCGCCGACGACGCTGACGAAGCCACGGCCATGCGCAGCCTGGCCCAGCGCGCCGCGGTGCGCAAATTCTTCGAGCGTTTTCGCAATCCGGACGGCTCGCTGGCCGGCGGTGTCACCGACTTCGAGGCCACCGACGAGTTCACCCGCCTGTTCGGCCAGCACCTGAACGCCGAACTGCGCCGCTTGGAGCAGGCCCGCGCTCAGGCACAGGCTCAGGCGCAGGCCCAAGCGCAGGCTACGGCAGCCGCACCCGCCGGCGCCGCGGCTAGCGGGCCGGGCGCGCTGCAGCCCTGGGATTTCAGCGCTTACCTGGCCAGCAAGCGTGCCCACTTCACCGGCCGCGACTGGCTGTTTGCCGATATCGCCGCCTGGCTTGCAAGCCCGGCGCCGCGCGCACTGCTGGTGCGTGCCGACTACGGTGTTGGCAAGTCGGCGCTGATGGCCGAGTTCATCCACCGCGACGGCCAGCGCCCGGCGGCCGAACGCCAGGTGGTGGGTTGGCACCTGTGCCAACACGACACACGCCAGACGCTGCGCCCAGGCCTGATGGTGGCCAGCCTGGCGGCACAGCTCGCCGCTCACGTATCGGGTTATGCGGCGCATCTTGCGGCGCATCCTGATCTTTTAGCCCAGCTTGGGCACGCCGCTGAAGACCCGGGCAGTGTGTTTGAAGCAGCGCTGCTCAACCCGCTGCAGGCCATCGCGGCGCCTTTGGTTCAGCCGCTGGTGATCGTCGTCGACGCGCTGGACGAATCGCTGGAGCTCGAACTCGAGGCGCCGGCAGCGTCCGCCAGCGGCTTGCGCCCAGCAACAGCAGCCGGCGGCATCGTCGCGCTGCTGGCCGCCAAGGTGGGCCGCTTGCCGCCGTGGTTGCGCCTGCTGGCCACCACGCGCAACAACCCGGCGGTCATCGGGCGTCTGAAAGGGGCCTTTGGCGTCAAGGAGCTCGATGCCGAGGCCGGCCTCAACCTCGAAGACATTGCGCGTTACGCACGTCAGCGCTGCACCAAGCCGCCGCTGGCCGAACGCCTGGCGGCAGCCGGCATGGACCCTGCGCAGGCGGCCGATGCACTGCGCGACAAAAGCGGCGGTAAATTTCTCTACGCCGTGCGTGTGCTCGACGACCTGAGCAACGGCGTCATCGCGCCGGCCGAGATGCTGAACCTGCCGCCGGGCATGGACGGCTTCTACCTTGAATCTTTCGAGCGCCGCTTCGGGCTGGGGCGGGCCGACTATGCGCCCGTGCAGGCGTTGCTGGCGGTGATGGCTGTCGCGCGCGAGCCGCTGGCACCGGCCGAGCTGGCCGAAGTGCTGGCCGATGCCGGTGCCGCGGTGGCCAGCGAGCCGGCCCTGAAAGCGCTGCGCAGCGAGGCCTTCAGCGACTTCATCCGCGTGCGCGAAGGGCGCTGGAGCTTCGACCATTTTTCGCTGCGCGAGTGGTTGACGCGCGAAGATGACGAAGGCAACCCGCGCGCTGGCCGCTATGTGCTGCACCTGCCGGCCGGGCTGGCGCGCCTGGCCCTGTGGTGCACGCGCCGCTTCGAAGCCTGGGCCGACGCCGGTGCCGAAGCCAGTGCCGAAGCCAGCGCTGACGACGACACCCGCACCCCATGCCCTGGCCACGTGCTGCGCCACGGCTGCGCCTACTTGCTGGCCAGCGGCCAGCGCGCCGCCTGCCGCGCGCGCCTGTTTGACCTGCGCTGGCTGCAAGCCAAGATCGGCGCGCTGAAGACGCTGGCGCTGCTGGCCGACTTTGACGCCGCGGGCGGCGACGCTGAGTTGCGCTTGCTGGGCCAGACGATTGCGATGTGCGGCCACATCCTCGACCGCGAGCCGCACCAGCTGGCACCGCAGCTGCTGGGCCGTCTGCCGCGTGCCCACGGGCCCGCGCTCGACACGCTGCTCGTGGCTTGCACACGCGGCCCGGGCCGGCCCTGGTTGATGCCGCGGGTGCCTAGCCTGCAGCCACCGGGCCACCCGTTGCGCGTGCTCGAAGGCCATGCCGACGTGGTGTACATGGCCGATTTCAGCCCCGACGGCGAGTTCATCACCAGCGCTGGCGCCGACGGTGTGGTGCGGCTGTGGCGGCGCGATGGTCAGCCCATTGCAGAACTCCTGGGTCACGAGGGCGCTGTCAACCAGGTCAGCGTGAGTGCTGATTCGCAGTGGCTCGTCAGCGCTGGCGAAGACCTGACGGTGCGGCTGTGGCAACGCAGCGGCGAGGCTGCCGGCTGCTTTGCGATGGACGCGCCCGTGCTCTCGGCGCAGTTCGATCCCAGCGGGCAGCATTTGCTGGTGGCGCCGCGCCAGCGCCGGGCGCTGCTGATCAACCGCGAAGGGCGAACCCTGGCAACCCTGGAAGGGCACCAGCGTGCGCTGTCCAGCGCACGCTATGGCTTGCTCGGGGGTGTGCTGCACATAGTGACTGCGTCCAACGACGGCACGGCACGGCTGTGGTCGGCGGCTGGCGAGCCGCTGGTTACGCTGCAGGGCCACGAGCAGGGCTTGACCGGGGCCTGGATCGTGCCGGGCTTGCCAGGGCCAGCGGCACTGACGGCCCCGTCCGGTGCGCTGGACCGTGACCCGGGCAGCGTCCCGGGTTTCGTGGTCACAACGTCGCTGGACCACAGCGCGCGGCTGTGGCGCGCCGACGGCACGCCGCTGGCGGTGTGCCGGGGCCACGCGGCGCTGATCAACAGCGCCAGCGTCAGCCCTGACGGCAAGCTGCTGGTGACCGCCAGCAACGACAACACGGCGCGCCTGTGGTCGCGCGACGGCACCGAGCGCGCGGTGCTGCGCGGCCACCGCGGCTGGGTGACCCGCGCGGTGTTCAGCCCTGACGGCCAAGTCATCGCCACCAGCGCCTGCGACAACACACTGCGCTTGTGGACGGCCGATGGCCGGCCGCTGGCTGAACTGCGCGGCCATGCCGACTGGGTGCTGCACGTCGTGTTCAGCGCCGACGGCCAGCAGCTGCTGAGCGCGGCGCGCGACCACACGGCGCGCTTGTGGCGCACACAGGCCGTGACGCTGCCTGAGCGCCCGGGGCACCGGTCAGAGGTGACGCGGCTGGCACTGGCAGCCGACGGCCGGCGGCTGGCGAGTGCGTCCACCGACCAGGAGGTGCGGCTGTGGAGCGCCGAGGGCGAGGCGGTCGCTGCGCTGCAGGGCCATGAGGACTGGGTCACCGCAATCGCCTTCGATGCGCGCGCCGATACGCTGCTGAGTGCCAGCTGCGACGGCACGCTGCGCTGGTGGTCACGCGAAGGCGTGCCACTGGGTGTGCTGCGGGCGCATGAGGCCAGCATCAACGACGCCGCTCTGGCGCCCGACGGCAGTGTGGTGGCCAGCGTTGCGAACGACGGCGACGCGGCGCTGTGGGTGCGCAGCGAGGCTGGCGCGGCCGGGGCGGGTGCAGCAGGGCCGGGCGGAGCGGCCGGTGTAACCGACAGGGTGGGTGCGACAGAGGCCACTGCGTCGGCTTGGCGGCGGTTGTCGCTGAGTGGCCACGAAGACACGATCAACAGCGTCGCCTTCAGCCCCGACGGGCAGCGGCTGGTGACCGCATCAAACGACGGCACGGCGCGGCTGTGGAGCTGCCGCGGCGAGCCCGGCGCCGTGCTTCGCGGCTCTGGCGCTTGGGTCTTGCGCGCGGCCTTTGCGGCCAGCGGTGAGCGGGTGCTGACCGCGTCGGTCGATGGCAGCCTGCGCTGCTGGGCGCTGGACGGCGGGGCTTTGCCACCACGGTGGCTCGGCGGCGCGCCGCTAGGGCAACTCGAGGTCGACGCGCGAAGCGGTGCGGTGGGTGCCGGCGCGCGCGACGGCAGCGTGTTCTTCAGTGCTGCCGTGAACGGCCCGCTGGCCGAAGC
>JANNMQ010000248.1:0-2991 GCA_031398045.1 Rubrivivax sp. | reverse complement strand
TCAGGGACACCGTGTAGGGCGTCGCCTGCTGCGCATCCTCCCGCACCAGCGAGAACTGTTGGGCCGTCACTGTCGCCGGGTCCAGGTCTTCATCGAACGTCAGGCGAATCACGCCGTTCAGCGCCACTTCCGTCGCCCCGTTCGCAGGCGTCGACGACAGCAGTTGTGGCCCGGTGTTGTCCAGGCTGAAGGCCCAACTGCGCCCGGCGGCCACCGGGTTGCCCGCCAGATCCTGCGCCACGGCGGTCAGGCTTGCGCTGTAGCTGCCGGTGGCCAGCGGCGTTGCTGAGCGAAAGCTCATGGTTGTGTCGTCCAGCCACACGATGTGGCCTGCAACGGGGCGCCCGTCGGGCCCGATGAGGCTGAAGCCCTGGCCGCTGTCGCCGCCACTGCGGTCCATGGCTTCGCTGAAGCGCACCTGCAGCGCGGCGCTGTTGGCGCGGCTGCCGTCTTGCGGCGTCACGCTCAGCACCGTGGGTGCCACCGTTTCACTTTTGCGACCGGCCACGTTGTAGGCCAGCAAGTTGCTTTCGCTGGTGCCGGCGCCGACGCCCACGGTGGTGCTGACGTTGCGCACCGGACCGATGTTGGGCGCATACCAGTCGTCGAGGGTGGTGGTGGACTGCAGGCGGTCGGTACCACCGGCGATGATGAAGGTGGCCTGCACGATGGTGCGTACACGCGCCACGTTGTTCAGCGTGCCGACCCGGGTCTGCAAGGTCTCGAAAGCCAGCACCTGGGTCTGCACGCGCAAGGCCAGGCTGTCCAGGCGGCCGTCGCCATTGATGTCGGTGAAGTTGGCAAAGGTCTGATCGAGCACGGTTTCAGCTGCGCCAACAGCCAGCGGCAATTTCAGCACAGGCACCGCAGCCAGGGCGCGTTCGAAGTTGTCAGCGCCGTCCGCGGGCAGCTCGAAGATGCCGGTTGCCGTCTTGTGATACAGCGAATCAAAGCCGCCCGATGCATCGTCGGTGCGCACCACGGTGGCAGTGACACCTTGCGCCGTGCGGGTGCCGGTGACGCGACTGGTCAAAGTGACCCCGCCTTCTTGATAAGCCCAGCGGTCACCCAAGGCCAGCGGAAAGTAGTCTGCGCCCGGCTGACCGGTGGCCGACACATCGAGGGCAGTGGGGTCTGGGGTTCCCCCGCCGCCGCCGCCACCGCATGCGGCCGACAAGCTGACGAACAACAACAACGCGATCAATGGCAGCCGATTCATGCACATGTTTTTGCGCGCTGCTGCATCGGCGTTCGGATCAAAACGTTTCATGACGGGACTCCCCGGTTGCAGAGGCTAACATGGCAATTGCAAGCCCTGGCCGAGCGGTCAGTTGCGGCACTTGGTGGGCCAATGCCGCAGCGTGTCGCTGTGCACAGAGCGCCGGTTGCGCCCTGGTGGAACAGCGGGGTGCAGCAAGGTGTGGTGGGGTGTGGTGGGGTGCAGCGTGACAGGGCTCAGCACCCTGCAGCCTCAGGCTACTGCCGACTCCAGCAACTGGATGGTGCCGGCATCGGCATCCATCTCGGCCATCACCCCCAGCGGCAGCGTGAACTTGCGTTTCACGTGGCCAAACTGCGCGCCGCTGTACACCGGCACGCCCAGGCCTGCGAAGTAGTCGCGGAACACCTCGTCCAGCGTCAGCGTGCCGAAGCTGCCTTCGCTGGGCATGCAGTTGGTGAACCCCCCCAGCACCACACCCGCCACGCTTGAGAGCGCGCCGCTGAGTGCCAGCGTGGACAGCATGCGGTCGACGCGGTAGATGTATTCGTTCACGTCTTCCAGAAACAGGATGGCGCCGTCCAGCACCGGCATGTAGGGCGTGCCGGCCAGTGAGGTCAACACCGCCAAGTTGCCACCCAGCAGCGGGCCGCGTGCGATGCCACCGCGCAGCGTGGTGGTGCGGCCTTCGCTGGATGACGGGTCGTCAACGGGGGGTGCCGCGTTGCGCAACAGGTGCGCTTCAGCGCCCATCACCACGGCCTTGAAATGTTCGATGCTGAACGCGTTCCAGTCAGACCGCCCCAGCGGTGAATGGAAAGTGACGAGGCCGGTTTTCACGTGCACCGCCGAGAGCAAAGCCGTGAGGTCGGAAAACCCACCCAAGAATTTCGGGTTGTGCGCAATCAACCCGTAGTCCAGGTGCGGCAGCACGCGGTTGGCGCCCGACCCGCCAGTGATGGCCAGCAGGCCGGCGATGGCGGGTCGGCAAACAGGGTGTGGATGTCGCTGGCACGCTGCTCGGGTGTGCCGGCCATGTGGCCGTAGCGCGCACGTGCGTGCGGTGCTTCGCGCACCTGAAAACCCATCGCTTGCAGCACGCGGTGGGTCTGTTCGTAAGGTGCGTTCTCGTACACGGCGCCTGAGGGGTTGATGAGGCCCAGGGTGTCGCCTGCTTGCAGGCGGCGCGGGCGTATCAGCGGCAGGCGTGGTGTCATGGTTTTGGTTCGGAGGTTTCAGGGGCTGGGTGGTGGAAACAGCGGGGCCGGCCAGCCGTATCCAGGCGGCGCTTCGATGTCGACATATTCAAACCAGTTGTGCCAGAACAGCGGCCGGCGGTAGCCCACCAGCCGCGGCTGCATCAACGCTGTCATCGCCAGATGGGTGCGCAGTTTGTAGGGCATCCAGGCCACCGTCAGCCGTTTGGCTTGTTCAAAAGCGGCTTCGCGTTCAGGCCCGTCGGGCAGCGCCAGCAGTTGCCCGATGGTGGCGTTCATCGCTGGCAGGTTGAAGCGCGACAGGTTTACACCACCGGCTGCAGCGCCGTCGTAACGAAGCAGGCCTTCGATGCCGTCGGGCGCGCTGGCACGGCCGCTGACCGACCACAGCATCAGCTTGCCGGCGCGGGCGGCCTTGTACTGCTCGGGCCACAGCGCGGGCTGGAAAGCCACACGCAGGCCGATGGCGTGCAGGTCGCGCCGCATCAGTTCGTCAAAACCGCGCATCTCCTGGCTGGGCTGTGTGGCCACCTGCAGCAGCAGCGGCTGGCCTTC
>JANNMQ010000542.1:0-4036 GCA_031398045.1 Rubrivivax sp. | reverse complement strand
GCCGCCAGGCCTGGACACGGTGGTCCCCATCGAGCTGTGCCAGGTTCAAGACGGCTGGTTGCACATCGCACCCGGCGTACTGAAAGCCGGTGAAAACCGCCGCCGTGCCGGTGAAGATCTGGCCGCTGGCAAAGCTGCCTTGCAGGCTGGGCGCTTGTTGCGGCCGGCCGACCTGGGACTGGCGGCTTCTCTGGGCTGCACCACACTGACCGTGCGCCGCAAGCTGCGCGTGGCGTTGTTTTCCACCGGCGATGAACTGTGCTCGCCCGGACAAGCGCTGCCCGCCGGTTGCATCTACGACAGCAACCGCTCGTCACTGCTGGGCGCATTGACTCGACTGGGTGTTGACGTGCTGGACCTGGGCCTGGTGCCTGACAATGAAACTGCACTGACCACGACCATGGCCTCAGCCGTGGCGCAATGCGATGCGGTGGTGACCAGCGGTGGTGTCAGCATGGGTGACGCCGACTACACCCGCCAGATGCTGCAGCAGATGGGCCAGGTGGCGTTCTGGAAAGTAGCGATGCGGCCTGGGCGGCCCTTTGCCTTTGGAAGTTTGTCGGGGCCTGAAGGGCGAAGTGCGACGCTATTTGCATTGCCGGGCAACCCGGTGGCAGCCTTGGTGACTTTCTATGCACTGGCGCAGCCGGCGTTGCGGCTGCTGTCAGGGGCGACGAGCGAAGCCACGCCGCTGCTGCGTGCCCACAGCGCCAGCGCCATACGCAAGCGTCCGGGCCGCACCGAGTACCAGCGCGCGCTGGTCACGCAAGCGGCTGACGGCGCCTGGCAAGTGGCGCTGACGGGCGCCCAAGGGGCCGGCATCTTGCGCAGCATGAGCCAGGCCAACGCGCTGGTGGTGTTGGGCCACGAACAGGGCTCGGTGGCGGCAGGCGACCTGGTGGATGTATGGCTGTTTGATGGCCTGGTGTAGCGGGCAACGCGCACACGCGCGGTCCTTGAGTTCAATCGTGTGGCCGGCCCCAAACAGCGCAAGATCAGCGCTTGGGCCGTTCTTCGGTTATTAAGACCGCTTGGTGTTTAGCCCTTGTTTAGCCCACCACCACCCGCATGGGCGCGCGGTGCATCTCAGGCTCGCTGTCAAAGCGATCGGCACCGCAGTAACACAGGAAGTGTTTGTTGGCCGCGCGGCCAAACAGTGCCATGCCCAGCCGTGACGCCAGTTCATGGCCCATGGCAGTCACGCCGTTGCGCGAAACAACGATCGGCACCCCCATCTGCGCGGCCTTCATCACCATCTCGCTGGTCAGCCGGCCCGTGGTGTAAAACGCCTTGTCGCCACCGCCCATGCCCCGCATTGCCATCCAGCCGGCGATGCTGTCTATCGCGTTGTGGCGGCCTACATCTTCCACGAACATCAGCAGTTCGCAGCCCGTGGCATCCAGCTTGAACAGCGCGCAGCCGTGCACCGAGCCCGCCTTGCGGTGGATGCTGTCTTGCTTGCGCATGGTTTCCAGCATCGTGTGCAACGTGCTCTGGCGGATGCGCGCCACATCGGCAGCAGGCAGGCTGACCGATTGCACCTGCGTCATCGCGTCGCCAAACACAGTACCCTGCCCGCAACCGCTGGTGACCACGCGGCGCTCGGTCTTGGCGACGATGTCTTCTATGCCACCGTGTGTGCGCACGCCAGCAGCACCAACGTCCCAATCCACGGTGACCGATTCAACCTCGTTCACGTCAGCCACCAGGCGCTGGTTACGCAGGTAACCCAACACCAGCAATTCGGGCATCTGTCCCAGTGTCATCAACGTGACGAGTTCGCGCTTGTCCACAAACACGGTCAGCGCCCGCTCGGCAGGGATATGGATGCTGCGGCGGTCGCCGTATTCGTCCAGGATTTGTATCTCGCGCAGCAACTCACAGCGGGCTTGCGTCAAACGGGGCGCACCGGGCAACACTACCCCATCGGGCTGCAATGGCGAAGCCAACCAGTCGGCTGCCGCGGGCTGCTCGGCCCGGGCCATTAGTGGCTCTGCGGTACTCGCGGACATGGTGGGCACCCTGCGCCTATTTCTTGATAACAGGCGCGGCTGTGGGCTTGGCTGCCGAGTTTGCGGCGTTGGCAACAGGCGGTACTGCAGCGGATGCACCCGGTGCACCCGGTGCGGCAGGCGCTGTGGCGGCGGCTGGCGGTGGATACACAAAGGTACCCGGGTCGGCACAAGCCGGGGTCTCCGTGGCCGGCTTCAGCGCTTTGTTGGCCTGCTTGGCCTGCGCAAAGTAGGTGGCGGCTATTTGGTCCATGCTCTTGCACAACTTGTAGTTGTCTACTTTGCCGCCGTGGGCCGTCTTGGCAGCAGCCTCAGCGGCTTTGGCTTTGACCTCATCGCTGGGCGGCGGCAGCTTGGCCCAGGTCGTAGCGCTGAACAGCAACAGGCACAGTGCCTTCGCAGCAGTGTTCTTCATCGGCAATCTCCGCAAGATGGTCAGTGAATGGCTCTACACAACGCGGCCGGCCAGAGAGCCACACCGGCGTCAGGCCTGCGGCCGTGCAGCGCCCAGAGCAGCAGAAGTCGTGGCCGTGCGCTGGGCCGGCACGCGACCCGCCTGGATGTCGTCGTACCAAAGCCCGTGATGGTCCTTGGCCCATGCTTCATCGACATAACCAGTGCGCATGCCCTGGTAAGCCCCTTTGACGCCAATCGTGCCCATGTAGATATGCCCAATAAACATGGCCATCATCAACACCGAAGCCGCTGCATGCACCAAGTGAGCAACCTGCATATTGCCGCGCGTCGCATCGACCATGGGCACCAATTGATCGAGTACCAGGCCAGAAGCTACCACCGTCAATCCGAGCAGCAACACACCCAGCCAGAACAGCAGTTTTTCGCCCCCGTTAAATCGGGGTGAAGGCATTTCGGCGCTGCCGAAAATGCCACCCGCCTTGGCCAGCCATTTGAAGTCTTCACCGCGCGGGATGTTGTCGCGCAAATACGTGACGACAAAGACCACCAAAGCCACGGCGAAAAATGGGCCGACAAAATTGTGGGTGGTTTTCAGTGCAAAAGTCAGCCAGCCGAAAAGCGTGGCGCCGACAATTGGCAGTAGGAAAAACTTGCCAAAAGCGATAACCAACCCCGACACCGCCAGCACCACAAAACTGATGGCCACGCTCCAGTGCGCCACGCGCTCGAGGTAGGTGAAACGTTCGATCAGCCGCCCCGTATCCGGGCTGTGACCACCCAGCGGCCCGCGTCGCCAGTAAAAGAGTGCAACGGCCGCACCGACGATGAGAAACAGCGCTCCGCCGTACGGAATGATCCAGCGGTTGCGGACCTGGCGCCAGGCCTCGCCAGCGGTGGTGAGGCTGGAACCGGGGAACTTGACAAACGGCTGAACCAACACGCCCATTTCGGCACCAGGCAACGACGTGTAGCCAGGTTGGGTACCGCTTTCGCGCACGGCGCGCCACAGGGGCGCATTGTTGCCAGGCTGCGACTTTGCACGTTGGGCATTGTTGTCCTCGGCCTTCGGTTCAGCCGGCGCCACAAAACCCGCTGGCGGGCTTGACTGCAACTTGGTGTCAACCAGGGCCGGCGCAGCCGCTGGCAAAGCCGCCGCAGCCGCTGGGCTGGCGGCCGGCTGCGCGCGCAAGGCAGCAGGGACGAGCATGGCCAGCGCTGCGGCCAAACCCGCAGCCAACACAAACGGGGTGATGCTGCCTCTCATGAGCGGGTTCCTCTGCATGCGGTTAGCGGTTGCCAATGCGCACGTACTCATTCTGATTTTGGCTGCGTGCTTTCAAGTGCGCTTCCCAAGCCGTCGCGTCACCGGACTTCCAACCCGGCGCCTGGTAGGCCGCAGCAGCACTGCCTTGCGATGCCGCCACGTCGCTTTTGCGTACCTTGGCTGTTTGCGCCTTTTCACCACAGCCGGCCAAACCCGCACACAGGGCGACGGCCACTGCGGCGGAGCGCAACACCGCGGCGCGCATCACCGCTTCACCTCGGGTGTGGTGGCAGCGCCCGTGGGTTTGCCGTAGGCCGTGCCCCAACCCCACACCTCACTACCC
>JANNMQ010000156.1:0-5850 GCA_031398045.1 Rubrivivax sp. | reverse complement strand
ACGGTGCAGCGCGCCACGTTGGCCGACTGGGTGGCGCGTGAGCAAGCGCCCATCAGCGCCGACCAGATCCAGGCCTTCTACACACGTGGCGACAAGCCCGTGGGTGTGCTGCGCGTGCTGCGGGCGCTGGAAGCGCAGTTGATGCGCCACCCCGACGACCTGGCCCGCTTGACGCGTGAGTATCTGGCCGCGGCCGCTGCACACAACGTTCGTTATGCCGAGTTTTTCTGGAATCCCACCGGCACGGTTCGCGACAGCGGTATCAGCTACGCCAACGGCCTGGCAGCCATTGTGGAAGCCATCGCCGATGCTGAAAGGGTTCACGGCATCATCGGTCGGCTGATCCCCGCCATCGACCGCGAAGCCCCGCCCCGCGATGCGCTGGAAATGGTGCAGTGGGTTGCAGGCGAACAGCGGGCCCACCCGCGGCCCGAAGTGGTGGGCATTGGCATCGATTACCGCGAGGTGGACCGCCCGCCCGAACTCTTTGCCGATGCCTACGCGCTGGCACGCCGCCACGGCTTGAAGACCACGGCGCATGCCGGCGAATTTGGCATGCCGTGGACCAACGTGCAGACCTGCGTGGAGCGGCTTAAAGTGGACCGCATCGACCACGGCTACACGGTGGTGGACGCACCCGACTTCGCGCGCCACTGCGCCGACGCCGGCATCGTCTTCACGGTGGTACCCACCAATTCCTACTATTTGCGCACGCTGCCACGCGAACGCTGGGCGCTGGACCATCCGATACGCCGCATGCCGGGCCTGGGTCTGGCCATCCACCCCAACACCGACGACCCCACGCTGCACCACGTCACACCCACGCAGGCCTGGCAGAAGATGCATGGGGATTTTGGTTTTGACGCCCAGGCGTTGCGCGAATTCATGCACAACGGGCTGCGTGCCGCCTGGGTGGATGAGCCCATACGCCGGCAATGGGCGACGACATTCGATGCCGTTTTTGACGCCGCCCTGCTGGCTGCTGGCCAGCCGCCGCACTAGAATCAGTAGCGCTGCGGGTGTAGTTCAATGGTAGAACGGCAGCTTCCCAAGCTTCATACGAGGGTTCGATTCCCTTCACCCGCTCCATGGCCACCCCAAGCCCTTCCCCATGTCGGATTCTGCGGCGCTGACCCTGCTCACCCTGGCGGTTGATGCGCCCACGCAGCAGGCTTTGCGGGCGCTGGGTTGGGTGGTGCAGGCCCAGGCTGACATCAACCCCCATGTCGTCGATGACGCTGTGCTGATACAGGCCGATTCACGGGCTGAACTGCAGGCGCTGGCGCGGCGCCAGGGTCTCTCTGCTTCCGCGCTGGAAAGCGCCTGGATGGTGCTGACACCCGTGCTCGACCAGGCGCTGGAGGCCGACCTGCTGCGTGCCGGCATCGAAGCCATCGTGCCCCCACAGCCCGCCGACACGTTGTCGCGCCAGTTGCAGCACGCGGTGCACCGCAAGCGCATGGAACGTGCGGCGCGCACCGCCTACGCCACCGACCTGGCCACCGGCTTGCCGCACCAGGCACAACTGGTGGAACACATGACACAACTGCTGGCGCTGCGCGAACGCGAACCGGCGCCGATGTTGCTGCTGGTGTTGCGGGTGGACGGCCTGCCGCAGGCGGCTGCGCGGCTGGGTGCCGAGTCAGCCAACGTGCTGCGCCGCAAGGTGGCTGTGCGCCTGCGCAGCGGCCTGCGCGCCAGCGACGTGGTGGCGGCCATCGGCGACGACGCTTTTGGCGTGCTGCTGGGTCGGCTGGAAAAAAAGACCGACGCCGATGGTGTGGCGGCCAAGCTGGTGCGGTCGTTGCAGCAGCCCTACAGCGTGGCCGGCCAGCCTTGCAGCGTGGACGTGACGGTGGGCATGGCGCTGTACCCTGAACATGGAAAGTTAGCTGATGCACTCTTGAAGCGTGCCAGCGCGCAGGCCGCTTCAGTGGCCAGCTTGGGTGCCGAAGGTTTTGCTTCGCGGGTGCAGCGTGTGGGCGCCGCAGCCGCCAACGACGACACCACACCCTGACGAACAGCGGCGCCGCTGACTTCCGCGGTCAGCGGTCAGCTATCAGCTATCAACTGTCAGCCGTGAAGCCGATGGTCTTGACGATCGGCCCCCAGCGCTCGGTGTCGGCCTTCAGCATCGCAGCCAGCTCGGCCGGTGTGGACGAACGGGCCTCCAGGCCCATCAGCGCCAGGCCATCGACGGTTTCTTTATCGGCCAGCGCGGTGCGCAGGGCTATGTTGGCGCGCTGCACCACGTCAGCCGCCGCTTTGCCGGGCAAGTAAAAGCCAAACCATTCGCTGAAGTTCATGTCGCGCAGGCCTTGTTCCACCATCGTGGCCGTGTCGGGCGCGAACTTGCTGCGTGTGTTGCCGCTGGCGGCCAGCAAGCGGCATTTGCCGGCGGCCACGTGTTGTGTGAATTCGCCGATGGGGCCTGACACGGCCTGCACCTGGCCGCCGATCATGTCCAGAATGGCCGGCTGCGTGCCCCGGTAGGGCACATGTTTCAGGTCGACGCTGGCATTGCGGCCCAGCAGCGCGCCGATGAAGTGCGGCACCGAGCCGGCCGCGGGCGAGCCGAAATTGGCCTTGTCGGGGTTGGCCTTGCACCAGGCCAAAAAGTCGGGTAGCGACTTCACCGTGGCCGGTACCGCAGGGCCCACGGCAAAGCCGAAGTCGAAGGTGCAGCCCAGCGTGACCGGGCTCAGGTCGGCCACCGGGTCGTAGGCCAGCTTCTTGTAAATGTGGGGGTAGATGCCCAACATCGACATCGGTGTCTGCAGCAGGGTGCTGCCATCAGGAGCCATGGTTTTGAGGCCCTGAATGGCGATCTGGCCCCCTGCGCCGGTGCGGTTTTCAACCACCGCGCTGCGTGCATAGGCCGGCGTCAGCTTGGCTGCCACGCGGCGGCAGATGGTGTCTGAGGTGCCACCGGGCGGAAAGCCGGTGATGATTTTCACGTTGTCCAGCACCGCTTGCGCAAAAACACGCGGCGTGGCGGCCAGCAGTGCGCTGGCCGCGGGGGTGTGCAGCAGGGTGCGGCGAGACAGGGTCATGGCGCAAATCCGGTGGGTGTTCCGGGGCGCCCAGCAGGGCGCCCCGGCCCGCGCTGTGCACTGCGGGGAAGCCCGTAGAGCGGGGGGGCCTTTGGCGCTGACTCGACCTGTTTTTGGGCGCAGTCACCCTGGCCCGTGCTGCCCCGCCGTTGCGCTACGCGGGCTTTGCGGCGCCGCGCCACTGTGCCAGCAGGGCGTCGCTGACCTCCAGGCCTTCAGCCTCAGCTTTGCGGCGCAAGGCTTCGCGCCGCGCGCCGGGCAGGCGCACACCGGCGTCGCTGAGCATCTCGGCCACCAGCACTTCCAGCCGGTCCAGGTAGTGGTCGTTGCCGGCCAGCGCGCCGGGGTCGATGACGATGAAGGCCTGGCCAATGCCGGGGCGGTTGCCCTCGTCGACAAAAAAGCTGGAGGCTTCAAAGCCGAAGTTGGCACCGATGACGGCGGTGACCAGCAGTTCCACCATCAACGCCAGCATCGCGCCCTTGGGCGAGCTGACGGCGCCCAGCGGCAGCATGGACCCGGCCAGCGCGGCCTTGGCGTCGGTGGTGGGCTGGCCTTGTGCGTCCAGCGCCCAGCCGACGGGAATGGGTCGGCCTTCCTTGGCGGCCAGCATCACTTTGCCGCGTGCCACTTCTGAAAGGCTGAGGTCGATCATCAAAGGGTCGCGCGAGCCCGCGGGCGCACTTGCATCCTGGCGTCTGGGGAACACCGCTGCCACCGGGTTGGTGCCGAAGATGGGGTGTTTGCCGCCCGCCGCCGGCATGGCCGCGGGTGAGTTGGCAAAACCCAGGCCCACCATGCCGGCTGCGGCCACGGCGCGCAGATGGTCCACCACCACACCGCAGTGGTGGCTGCGCACAACACCCGCCACCGCCACGCCTTGTGTGCGGGCAGTGTTGATGGCTTCGGCCACCGCCAAGTCGCAGGCCGGGAAAGCCAAGCCTTCTTGGGCGTCCACCACCAGCGCCGCGCCCTTGCGTTTCAGCACCACGGGCACCGCTTGGCCGTTGGCGCGGCCGTTGCGCAAATGGGTGCTGTACTGCGCCACGCGCGACAGGCCATGCCCGCCCTGTCCCTGGCTTTCGGCCAGCACCAGCGCACGTGCTGTGCTGTGTGCCATGGCCGCACTGGCGCCCGCGCCTTGCAGAGCACCCGCCACCAGGGTGTGCACGGCTTCCAGTGGCAGCTTCATGCCAGAGCCTCGAGCACTTGTTGGGCAATAAAGAAGCTCACGCGTTCATTGGCCTCGGCCGTCACGCCAGCCACATGCGGCGTCAGCACCAGGTTCGGGCAGCCCTGAAAGTGTGGCGCCGCCGGCAGGGGTTCGGTGTCAAAAACGTCGATCGCGGCACCACCCAGGTGGCCGCTTTTCAGCGCCGCAGCCAGCGCCACTTCGTCAACGATGCCGCCACGCGCGGTGTTGATCAGGATGGCGCCTTTTTTCATCGATGCCAGTCGGTCGGCGTTGAACAAGCCCCGGGTGCTGTCTACCAGCGGCACGTGCAGGCTGACGGCGTCGCTCATCGTGATCACTTCTTCCAGCCCTGCGCAGCGCGCAGTGCTGTCGGCAAAAGCGGGGTGGTCGGCATCCATCAGGGCGTCAAAAGCCACCACCTGCATGCCCAAGCCGCGCGCCAGGCGAGCGGTGAGCTGGCCGATGGAGCCATAACCCACCAGGCCCAGCGTCTTGCCACCGGCTTCGCGCCCACCCGACAGTGCGTTGCGTGGCCACTTCCCATCCGCCACTGCAGCGCTGTGTTGATAGGCGCCACGCAGCAGCAGCAGGGAGGTGCCCACCACGTATTCAGCCACGCTGAGTGCATTGGCGCCTGTGGCCGGGATCACGGGCAGGCCGCGCTGCGCGCAGCCGGCCACGTCGATGTTGTCCAGGCCCACGCCCAGGCGGCCCACCACCTTGCAGCGCACCAGTGCGGCCAGCAATTCGACACGCACCTGCGTGCGGTTGCGCACGATCAGCCCGTCGGCGCCCGCGGCTTCGGTCAGCAGGCGCGGTGCCTGGTCCACCAGCTGGGGGTCGTACAGCACGTCGTGCACCGCACGCAGCTGCGCCACGGCACGTTCGTCCATGAATTCGGTGATGACGATGCGCGCCATGGTGCTGCCCCCTGGGTCAAGCCGACTCGTACAAACGCGTCAGCACAAACTCGCGGTGGCCCAGCGCCTCAGCGGCAGTCAGGCGGCCGTTGGCAGTGCGCAGCATGCATTCCAGCAGCTGGTCGCCGGCTTCGTCCAGCGTCATCTCGCGCTGCAGCAGGCTGGAGCTGTCGACGTCGATGTGCTCGCTCATCAAGCGCACGGTGCGCGGGTTGGCGCAGATCTTGATGACCGGCAGGATGGGGTTGCCGATGACGTTGCCCTGCCCGGTGGGGAAGAAGTGAACCGCGTAGCCGCTGGCGGCGCACAGCGTCACCATCTCGGCGGCAGCCGATGAGCTGTCCATGAACCACAGGCCGGGGTGGGTGGGCATCTCGGCCTTGTCGATCACGCCATCCACCGTACATTTTTTGCCGATCTTCTGGATGTTGCCCAGCGCTTTTTCCTCAATGGTGGTCAGACCACCAGCAATGTTGCCCTTGGTGGGCTGGCTGTCCGACAGGTCGCTTGTCTTGTGGGCGTTGATCACGTCCTGGTAGCGGTTGAACATGTGCATAAACTGTTCGCGCACTTTGTCAGTTTTGCAGCGCGCGGCGACGATCTGTTCGCCGCCGGTCAGTTCGGTGGTTTCGCCGAAACACAAGTAGCTGCCCAGCTTGTGCAGCTTGTCAAAGGCGTTGCC
>JANNMQ010000025.1:0-1710 GCA_031398045.1 Rubrivivax sp. | reverse complement strand
TTGCCGGCGCCAGCATCGGCCCCGACACCCTGCCCCGCGCCTGGGCCCTTGGCTTGCGCCAGCTGGACAGCCTGGCCCAAAACTATGGGCACGGGTTTTTTGAAGCCCTGGGCGCTGCGGTGGTGACCGGGCCGACGATGACCAATGTGAATGACTTTCGCGCGGTGGTGATCACCGCAGCCCCATCACCAGGCAGTTAGAAAAATTCGAGCGCTGGGCAGGCTCAGGCCGACGGGCTCAAGATCGCCATCGTGATGCGCGACACGCAGGTCAGCTGGCCTTCGTCGTTCACCAGATCGATGTGCCAGACATGCGTGCTGCGGCCGATGTGCACCGCGCGCGCGGTGCCGGTGACCCAACCCGCTGCCGCGCTGCGCAAGTGGTTGGCGTTGATGTCCAGGCCCACCGCCCGGCAGCCCACCGGCGCGGCCGAGGCTGCACCGCAGGAGCCCAGGGTTTCAGCCAGCACGACCGACACACCCCCGTGAAGAATGCCGTAGGGCTGGCAGGTGCGTGTGTCCACCGGCACACGGGCGCGGATGAAGTCATCACCGACCTCGAGAAATTCGATGCCCAGCTGGGCCACCGCTGTCTGCAGGTGTATGTGCGTCAGCGACTCGACGGTGACGGGTTTTTTCCAGATGCTGGCCATGGCTGCGGGTCGTTGGTGTCGGTGGGCGCACAGTGTGGCATGCCGCTTTCAGCGACCACAAAGCACAAAAGTCAACGGCAGCGCCGCCCGCCGCATGGCTGCACGGCTGCACGCTGATGAAAACCCAAGCCTTGCTGTTGCTGAACGCAGCCACACCTTCAGCGCGCCAGCAGGCACACCGCACGCGCTTCAATGGCGCGCCCCTCACCCACCGGCCCCATCTTTTCAGCGGTTTTGGCTTTCACGTTGACAGCATCTGCCGCCAGCCCCAGCGCCAGCGCAATGCGGGTGCGCAGGGCATCAATGTGCGGCGCCAGCTTGGGCGCCTGCGCGACCACGGTGCTGTCGATGTTGACGATGTGCCAGCCCAAGGCAAGCACACGCTGCGCCGCCGCTTGCAAGAGTTGCAGCGAATCGGCACCTTTGAAGGCCGGGTCGGTGTCAGGGAAGTGGCGGCCGATGTCGCCCAGGCCAGCAGCGCCCAGCAAGGCATCGGTGATGGCATGCAGCAGCGCGTCGGCGTCTGAATGGCCCTGCAGACCGTGGCTGTGCGGAATGAGCACGCCGCCCAGCATCAGCGGCCGGCCCAGCACCAGCGCGTGGGTGTCCCAGCCTTCGCCCACTCTCAGTTGTGGCAGTTGTGGCCGGCCGGTGGCCGCGTGGTTGGGTGACAGCGGTTCCGTCATCGTGTCTCCAGCAGCCGGGTGGCTAACGCAAGATCTGCAGGCCAAGTGACTTTCAGATTTTCAAGCTCACCGGCCACCGCCAGCGGCGCCATGCCCAGCGCTTCAACCGCACTCGCTTCGTCGGTCACGTCCACGCCGGCCGACTGCGCCGCCGCCAGGGCCTTTTGCAGCAACCCCAGGCGAAACATCTGCGGTGTCTGCGCCAGCCGCTTGTCGGCGCGTGGCAGCGTGTGGCTGATGCGGCCGGTGCTGCTGTCAACAGCCTTCAGCGTGTCGGCCACCGGCAGCACCAGCAGGCCGCCCACGGCGTCGCCCCAGCAGGCGTCAATCAAGCGGTCCACCCAGGCCGGCTGCAGCAACGCGCGGGCGGCA
>JANNMQ010001109.1:0-3780 GCA_031398045.1 Rubrivivax sp. | reverse complement strand
GCAGGGGGCGCGGTGTGCGGCAGGGCGGAACGGGCGGATGCAGGGGCCGTCTGGGCGTTGCTGAACGTCATGGACATGAGCTTCAGTAGAGGGTGGGGTGCAATGAAAGGGAGGGTGGTTGCGCTGCAGCTCACCGGGTGGTGAACGCTGCAGGCGGCTTGGGCTTGCTGAAAAAGGGCACGCGCTTGCTCCACAACTGAAGGGCCTGCCAGTGGATGCGTGCCACCACACCCAACGTCATCAGCGGGGTGCCAAAAAAAGCCTTGCGTGCTGTACGCGCGTTCAGCGCCACCAGATGTCCGCTGACGCTGGTTTGCAGCAGCGGACCTCGTTCATCGTCGTGGTCCACACGCGCCACCGTGCGGCCCGCGGTGTGCATGAAACGAAAGCGGTAGTTGCCCTGCACGCTGCAAAAGGGCGAGACGTGGAACACCTTGCGTGCGACCTGTTCACGACCGAAGGCCAGCTGTGGGCCACTGAGCAAATAGCAGTGACGTTCACCAAAGGTGTTGTTGACTTCCACCACCACGGCCGCCAGCGTGTTGTCGGCGCGGTGGCAGTACCAGAAACTGACGGGTTTGAAGGCGTAGCCGGCTACCCGCGGATAGGTGTGCAACCAGGCTTCGCCCTGGGCGTCATGCACACCTTCGTGCACCAGCAGTTCGTCCAACCAGGCCAGCGCGTTGCTGCGGCCGTCACCGTGGTCGGCATCGTAAAAACTCAGCAGACCGACGCGGTTGCGCACCAGTGCGCCAGCGCCTGCAGCACGGGCTTGCCCCAGGCTGCGCATGGGCAGCATCAAAAAGTAAGTCGGGTACTCAAAAGCGTGCACGGTGGGGCGCAAACGGCGGTGGCGCACCACGCCCATGCCCAGCATGGGCCAGGCCGTCAAGGGTGGAGCAGCCGCGCCAGCGGCGCCCGCCAAGGCAGGTGTCAGGAAGGTGGCTGTCATGCCAAACGCTGGTTAGGCGGCCTGTAGAGCCGGCACAGCCTGCTGCTGTGCGCGCCAGGCCCGCACCACCGCCTGCGCCGACATCAAGCCATCTTCATGGAAACCATAACGTGTCCATGCACCGCAGAACCACAGGCCCTGCCGCCCCTGTATCTGCGGCAGCAGCCCTTGCGCCTGCACCGCGGCGCGGTCAAACACCGGGTGGCTGACGTCAAAGCTGGCCAGCACCTGGGCCGGGTCGGGCGGACAGGCCGGGTCGGGGTTCAACGACACCAGCACCGGCTGCTGCCACGGCAAAGGCTGCAGGCGGTTGATCAGGTAGTGCAGGCACACGGCGGCCTGCTCACGCCCCACTTGCGTGGCGCGTGCGTAGTTCCAGGCCGCCCAGGCGCGCGGGTGGCTGGGCAACAAAGCGGCATCGGTGTGCAGCACCGTGTGGTTGGGTTGGTAACGGATGGCGCCCAACACCGCCTGTTCCTCGTGCGTGGCGTCGGCCAACAGCGCCAGACTTTGGTCGCTGTGGCAGGCCAGCACCACGTCGTCGAACAGTTCGGTGCCGTTATCGGTGCTCAACGCCACTGCTGCCGTGGCACCTAAGCGGGTGGGTACAGACGCGGCCACCGCAGGCAGGCGGCGCACGCTGCGCACGGCGGTGTTCAGCCGCTTGTCGGCCACCGCGGGCAGCATTTTTTGCACGTAATTGCGCGCGCCACCCACCACCGTGTGCCACTGCGGTCGGTTGGCCACCTGCAGCAGGCCGTGGTTGTGGCAGAAGCGAATCATCGTGGCGACCGGAAACTGCAGCATCTGGTCGGTGGGGCAGGACCAGATGCAACCGATCATCGGCAAAAAATAGCCTTCGGTGAACGCTTTGCCAAAGCGGTGGCGAGCCAGGAAGTCTGCGATGGGCTCGGCCCATTCGGCGTCGTCAGCGCCGCCCTGCAGTTGACGCTCGGCGATGCCCGTGGCCAGCTTGTTGAAGCGCAGCAGGTCGGCCAACATGCCCAGAAAGGAAGGCCTCAGCAGGTTGCTGCGCTGGGTGAAGACGCTGTTCAGGTTGTTGCCGCTCCACTCAAGGCGGCGCTGGCCCGGCGCTGCGGGCACTTGCACCGAAAACGACATCTCTGAGGGCGCCGTCTGTACCTGCAGTTCAGCAAACATGCGAACCAGCTGCGGGTAGGTGCGGTGGTTGAAGACCAGGAAGCCGGTGTCCACACCATGCGTCACACCACCCAGCGTGACGTCCACCGTGTGCGTGTGGCCGCCAAAGTGGCTGCCCGATTCAAACAGGGTGACGCGCGCCTCGCCAGCCAGCGCGTGCGCCACTGCCAGGCCAGAAATGCCTGAACCCACCACGGCGACGCGCTTCATGGATGCACCGGCCGGTGGCAAGTTGTGTGGCCCCAGGCTTGCAAAAAAGCCGTCGTGTGGCGCCCCCGGGCGAAGCAGGGAGGGAGGGAGGAGGAATACCGCCCGGAGATTGCAGCCGGCAGTACCGGCCGACCACACGACAGAAAAACTGTTTGATCCCGTAGGACCTGCCTTCGGTCGCGCCGAGTCGGCGCGTCTGACAGCGCTTTACAAACTGCAACGGAGCCCGAAAGACGGGACGATGGGCGTTGGTGGCGTTGTGACATACCCTTAGCAGTTCAATTAAATACTGATTGGTCGCGCAGAGACTGGATAGTATCTTCTCCGCTGCCACGCGCCGTAAAAACCACGAAGAAATGATGGACATAGCGCCCAACACCCCGGCAGGACGCATTGATTCGCTGGGACTTTCTAGAATGCAGGTCTCATGCAAGCCTTCACCACGCCCCTGGCAGCGCCGATGCCGGCACCCTTGTTGTTCCCAGAACTCTTCAGACAGCTGGAAGCCGTGCGCTGGAACATGGAGACCGACATTCCCTGGGCGCGCTTTGATGTCGCCAAGCTCAGCGACGAACAAGCGCAGACCATCAAGATGAATGCCATCACCGAGTGGGCGGCTTTGCCGGCCACCGAGATGTTTTTGCGTGACAACCGCGACGACAGCGATTTCTGCGCGTTTATCAGCGTCTGGTTTTTTGAAGAGCAGAAACACTCGCTGGTATTGATGGAATACCTGCGCCGCTTCAGGCCCGACCTGGTGCCCACCGAAGCAGAACTGCACGCGGTGCGTTTTGAGTTCGACCCCGCGCCGGCGCTGGAAACACTGATGCTGCACTTCTGCGGCGAAATCCGGCTCAACCACTGGTACCGGCGTGCCGCCGAATGGCACACCGAACCGGTGATTTGCGCCATCTACGAAACCCTGGCGCGCGACGAAGCACGCCACGGCGGCGCCTATCTGCGTTACATGAAGCGGGCGTTGAACAAGTTTGGCGACGACGCTCGCGCCGCCTTCACCAAGATAGGCGTGTTGATGGCCAGCGCGAGGCGCACCGCGCAAGCGCTGCACCCCACCAACCTGCACGTCAACGCGTCACTGTTTCCGCGCGATACGGTGCAAAGCCGCATGCCCGACCCTGAATGGTTGCAGCAGTGGCTCGACACGCAGATCAACTTCGACACCGTGTGGGAAAACAAGGTCGTGGAACGCATCCTGCACAACCTGAGCCTGCTGATGGAACGCAGCTTCGGCAGCGTGCAGGAGCTGAACCGTTACCGAAAGGAAGTGGCGGCCTTGGTGGCGGCTTCAGTTGCGGCCTCAGTGGCGGCCTCAGTGGCGGCTGCGCCCGGACCAGCGGCGGCCTGAGACAAGGCGCTGCACGCCACGCGGTCTCCGGGCTGGATGCCCAGCCGCGCAGCACTGCCGGCAGCCAGCTCCAGCACCGCCAGCGTCGGCA
>JANNMQ010000512.1:0-6846 GCA_031398045.1 Rubrivivax sp. | reverse complement strand
GCGCTTCGTTCAAAAAGTTTCTGCACCCGGTCGAAACCCATAAGGTCGTACAGGGCGTCATACAGCGGTCGCAGGTACGGGTCCACCTTCTGCGCCAGATCACCCGGCAAAAAGCCCAGCCGTTCACCGGCTTCCACCGCCGGACGCGTGAGCACGATGCGCTGCACGCCCTGTCGTTCCAGTGCATCCACCGCACAGGCCACGGCCAGAAAAGTCTTGCCGGTGCCGGCCGGGCCTATGCCAAAGGTGATGTCGTGCCCCAGCATCTGGCGCAGATACTGCGTCTGGTTGGGCGTGCGGCCGCGCAGGTCGGCGTGGCGTGTGTGCAGCACGATGGCTGCTGGCTCGTCGTCGCGCACGGTTGTGGCCTGCGGCAAGTCGTGCACCTGCGGCGCACCCACCAGCATCAACTGCAAGTCATGGGTGGTGATGGGCTGCAGCGCACGGGCGTACATTGCTTGCAGCAACTCGACACCGCAGTCGACAGCGACGCGGGAGCCTTCCAGCCTGAACTCAGCGCCACGGCGCTGCAGCTTCAGCGCCAGTGCCGCTTCGATGTCGCGCAAGTGGCTGTCCAGGGGCCCGCACAGGTGGGCCAGGCGCCGGTTGTCATCAGGATCAAAACGGTGAAGTTGAATCAAGTCGGTTGGTCAGAAATCGCACAAGCCCATATTGTCGCAGTGCTTCATAGGGGTCCGCGGCCTGGGCGCTGGCGTGCAGAATCCTCGGTGGCGGAGGCGATGGCAGCCGCACTGGCACGGCGGGTTGTTCCGGGCTTCGCCCAGCCCCGCCCTGAACCCTACGGCTCCCACATGCTGCGTGCACTGTTAGTCCTTACCTTGCTGGCTGCCCTGGCCTGGGCACCCGCAGCCCGGGCCGAAACGCTGGTGCTGCGCCAGGCCATCACAGCCAGCGGCGGCGGCGACCGCTTTCCCACCGAGCTGAACACACGCCCAGCGCTGCTGCCCGACGAATGGGCGCTGTCCAGGCCCGGGTTCGCCGGCAGCCTGTGGTACCGCACACAGTTTGCGTCGCCCACCCAGCTGCCCCGCGGCGATGTGCTGGCGCTGTACATCGAGCATGTGTGCAGCACGCTCGAGGTTTATTTGAACGGCCACTTGCTGCACACCAGTGGCGCCAACCGGGCATCGGCCGGTGCCGTGGCCACGGCCTTTGCCACCCCGGCAGGCACCAGCAGCATCCACGATTGCAACCACCCGCAGTTGGTGACGCTGCCCACCGTCTTGTTGGCTGCAGACACCAACTTGCTGGACGTCAAGGTCAGCGGCCATGCGCTCGAAACCTCGGGCTCACGCCAGCGCGCCGGTGGGTTGTCGGCACTGATGGTGGCGCCGCAGTCTGAACTGGCTGCACGCTACAGCAGGCAAAGCGCGCTGCAGGTGGCTGCGCCGCAGGCCATCAGCGCCACGCTGGTGCTGATGGGTGGCTTCATGTTTGTGCTGGGCTTCATCAACCGGCGCGTAAGCCATCTGGCCTACTTCGGCGCTTTGTGTGTGGGCTGGGCCGGTGTGACCACGCGCATGTGGCTGCGCACAGTGCCCACCAGCCACGCCAGTGCCGAGTTTTTTGTCTGCGCGCTGCTGGGTTTCATTGCCTGGGCTGCCGTGCAATTTTTGTTGCGCTACAGTGGCGAACGACGGCGCTGGGCCGATGTGGGGCTGCCGCTGCAATGTGCATTGCTCACGCTGACCCTGGCGCTGGCCGGGCCGGGCCGGCTGAACGCGGTGGCCACCGTGTGGTACGTGATCCTGGCGCTGGAAGTGGCCGCTGCGGCCATGTGGTACTTGCGCAGCCAAAGCGACACCCGCTCGACCTGGGTGATGGGCTTTTTGCTCTCGGTGGCCACCGCGGCTGCGCTGATAGAAGCCGCTGTGCAATGGGGGCGCGCACCCACGTTTGCAGCCCAGGTGGCCGAGCTGGTGGCACCCGTGGTGGTGGTGCTGGTGGGCCTGCGGCTGGTGCAACAACATGGCCGCGCCTTGCAGCATGCCGAAGCCGGCAAGGCCCATTTGGAACAGCGTGTGCGCGAAGCCACGGCCGAAATCGAACGCAACTTCCGCCAAATGGCCGAGCTGCGTGTGGAGCAGGTGACCGAACGCGAACGCAAACGCATCGCCGCCGACCTGCACGACGACCTGGGAGCCAAGCTGCTGACCATCGTGCACACCAGCGAAAGCGAACGCATCTCCACGTTGGCACGCGAAGCACTGGAAGAGATGCGTCTGTCGGGGCGTGGCCTCACCGGCAAGGCGGTGCGCCTGGCCGACGCCTTGGGCGACTGGCGTGCCGAAGTCATTTCGCGCTTGGCACAGGCTGGCATTGAAGCCGAGTGGAAGGCACCCGAAGACCTGCCGCAAACCCTGGGTGCCCGCGCTTATGTGCAGACCACGCGCATCCTGCGCGAAGCCACCAGCAACATCATCAAGCACAGCGGCGCCAGCAGTTGTTCGGTCACCGCGGGCATCGCCGACGGTGACTTCATGCTCGTGGTGCAAGATGACGGCAGCGGCATATCCAGTGAAGTGGAAGGCCGCCTGGACCGTGGTCACGGCTTGGCCAGCATGAAAAACCGCGCCAAGCAGATGCAGGGCCAATGCCTGGTGGAAAGTGGCGCCGGCTACGGAACCGTGATACGCCTCACGATTCCACTGAATCGTTCGATGGAGAGCTCATGATGCACAAACACCCGACCGATAACATCGAATCGCACGCGGTGCCTTCTTCTGCCTTTATGAAAACCATTCTCCTTCTTGAAGACTTGCCCGAAATCCGAGCCTGGCTGCGCAAGTTGGTGTTGCAGGTTTTCCCCGGCGCTACCATTTCAGAAACCGCCCGTGTGCACGACGCCATTGAAATGGTGGCTGCGGTGAAGTTTGATCTGGCGCTGATCGACCTGGGTTTGCCTGACGGCAGCGGCGTGGACGTGGTGACACGCCTGCGCGACATGCAGCCCGACGCACAAAGTGTGGTGGTCACGATCCATGATGACGACGAACACCTGTTCCCCGCGCTGCAGGCCGGCGCTTTTGGCTACATCCTGAAAGAGCAGGCGCGTGAACTGATCACCGAACAGCTGCAGCGCATCAGCCAGGGTGAACCGCCGCTAAGCCCCAGCATCGCGCGCCGCGTGATGGCCTACTTCAGCGCCAAGGCCAAGCCGCAGATCAATGCCAATTCGATGCCCAATGTCAGCCTCACCGACCGCGAAAGCGAAGTGCTGCTGCGTGTGGCCAAGGGCTACACGCTGCCCGAGATTGGCGTGCAGCTGGGCCTGAGCCGGCACACCATTGCCGACTATGTGAAGCAGATCTACCGCAAGCTGAACGTGAGCTCACGCGCCGAGGCGGCTTTGGAAGCGCAGCGGCTGGGGCTGTTTCGCTGAGTGTGACCGGCGCGGGAAAACACGCGTGTTAGCTTGGGTGGCGGGTCAGCGCCGAGAAGGCAGCCGCCTCCGCTCATGCCCAGGTCTTGCGCCCAGGGCGCTCGCCAGGCACAAACAGTCCACTGGACTGTTTGTGTCCGGGCTCGCTCATCCTTCATCAGCCTGCGGCTGATGAATTCCTTCTTTACTTCGCTGCGGCGGCTGCCTTCCCGGCGCTGACCGGCACCTTTTGTGCCGCACGAATGAGGCCGCGCCACCACTGCTGGCGGATCAGGCCGGCAGGGGGCGCTGCGTAGCGAAGTAAAGAAGGAATTCGTTGGCCGCAGGCCAACGAAGGATGACATGAGCGCAGCAGCGCGCCCTGCCGGCCTGATCCCGGCACGATCTAAAAGGCGCGGCCTTTCACGGTCGAACAACCACCCGCCCCTACTCCCGCGTCAACGCCAGCAAGATATCCGCGTACCAGGTGCAGTTCAGCCCCAGCGACTCGTCTTTGGTCAAGTCGCGTTCGCCCATGTCCAGCGTGCCCGAATGCACGCCGAGCAGCCGCCACGGCAATGCCGGGTCTTGGGGACGCTGTTCACGCATCACCACCGGTGCGCCACTGGTGCCGCGGTGGGTGCGGGCGTCGGTCAGGAAGTAACCCTGCCCCTGAAACCGCATGCCCCAGGCTGAGGACACCACCGACTGCCGCACCACCGGCAAATGGTGCAGCGTGTCGTGAAAACCCAGCGGAAAGCCGAGGATCACCACCGATTGGCCCACCTCCACCGCGGCGCCAGGCAAGGCCACATGGGCCGGCGTGAAAGCACTGAAAACAACATCCGGCGGCAGCGTATGGCGTTTGATCTCGATCACCGCCACGTCCACCTCGCCGCCTGCATCTTCGGCCTGCCTCCACAGGCTGCGGCCGTCCTCAAACAGCATGATGGAAAAAAGCATCGAACGCGCCAGGTCCGAGGCGTCGGTGTGCAGTTCAATCTCGAGGCGGTTGGGCCGGTGTTTGCTGGGCTCGTCGACCAGCACATGGCGACTGGTCACCAGGTACAGCCGATCTTCACGCTCGAAGAAAAAGCCCGTGGCATTGGTGAGCGCGCGGCTGTGTTCATAGGTGACGATGCGGGCGGCGGTGAGCAGCAACGAGTCGATCATGTTGGCGGCAAAACGATGCACGGCTGTTGATGGGCACCGACCATATCACCCGCGGGTGACGGCAGTCTGTGGGGTGCCGCACCCGACGCGCAAACCAGACGCAAAATTCGGCCGGCCTCAACGTTCCCTGAACGCCTCTTGCGACTTCAGCATCGGCAGCAGCAAAAAGCCCAGCACGCTGCGCTCGCCGGTGCGGATTTCTACCGTCCCGGTCATGCCGGGCATCACGGGCAAGGCAGGCAGCGCAACAGCCATGCCGGCTGCTGAAGCAGCAGCCAGCGCCGGTTCGCCAGCCTCATCAGCGGCCTGTGGTTTCATTTTTTTCTTGCCCGCTGCGCCGGGCATCACCAGGCTGTTGCGCTCGGCCCGCACCAGCGCGCGGTACCAGGTACCGTCGGGCGACGCGGCGCGTTCGGGGTCGCCCAAGGCGTCGGGGCTGATGCTCTGCACCACACCGCGCAGGCCGCCGTAGATGGTGTATTCATAGGCCGACAGCTTGATCAGCACCGGTTGCCCCACCTTCACAAAACCGATGTCGGCCGGCCGCACACGGGCTTCCACCAGCACCTTGTCGCCTAGCGGCACGATCTCCATCACCGGTGCGCCCGGCGCCACCACGCCGCCCACGGTGTTGGCCTTGATCTGCTTGACCACACCGCGCACCGGGCTGGTCAGCGTGTTGCGGCGCATGGCGTCGTCGCGCACCACCATCTGCTCTTCCATCAGCGACAGTTCGGTGCGCACACGCACCAGTTCGGCGCTGGCGTCTTGCCTGAAGCGGTTGCTGCGTTCCTGTCTCTGCGCTGAAAGCTCGTTGATCTGGCGGCGCAGGCGCATCACCTCGACCTCGCTCATCAAACCTTTGGTCGACATGCGCTGCGACACGTCCAACTCACGGCCCAGCAGCGCCATGCTGCGGCGCACGCTGTCGGTGGCTTCGGCCAGCGCGCTGTGGCGCGCCTGGTAACTTTCGGTCTCGCCGTTCACCACTTCAGCGGGTACATGCGGTGGAAACTTCAAGGGCTTGCCGCTGGCTTCGGCCTGCAGGCGCGCGAGTGTGCCCATCATCGCCAGGCGCTTGGCTTGGCCTTCGGCCTGCTGCGCTTCGGCGCGGGTGGGGTCCAGCCGGGCCAGCGGCTGGCCGGCTGCCACTTGTTCACCTTCGCGCACCAGCAGTTCACGCAACAGCCCCCCTTCCAGGCTGGCAATGACCTGCTCACGCCCGTCGGGCACCACACGGCCGTTGGCTTTGGTGACGATGTCCACCTGCGCCAGTGCCGACCAGACCACGGCCACCACCAGCGCGGCCAGCAGCAGGTACACGGCCCACATCGCAGCGGGTGCGGGTTCCACCAGTTGCGCGCCTGTGATGGGGCTCACAAAAGGCAGGTCGGCCACCTGCAATTCAGCGCGCGAGCGGCGCTTAAAAAACGAGGGCAGCGCGAAGTTCATCACACGGCAGCTTCACGCGGTGAAGGCTGGGCGCTGGGGTGCACATGCAGATTGCTGCCCGGGCCTTGTGCGGCGGTGGGTGGTTTGCTGCCCGACAAAGCAGCCAGCACGGCGTCTTTGGCGCCATCCATCACCACACGGCCCTGGTCCACCACCACCACCCGCTGCACCAATTCCAGCACCGCCGGGCGGTGCGTCACCATCACCAACGTGCAATCGCCACAGGCCGCGCGCAGCTGGCGCAAAAAGGCCACCTCGCTTTGTGCATCCATCGAACTGGTGGGTTCGTCCATCAGCAAGATCTGCGGCCTTGTCACCAAGCAACGCGCCAGCGCCACCAGCTGGCGCTGGCCGCCCGACAGCAGCGCGCCGCCTTCACCCACCGGCAATTCCCAGCCCTGCGGGTGCTGCGCCACCAGGCGGTCCAGGCCGGTGACACGGGCCACCTCGCCCAGGCGCGCCGGGTCGGCGGTGGGGCGCTCCAGCAAGATGTTGTCGCGCAGTGTGCCTTTGAAGAGGCGCGGGTCTTGCGCCACAAAACCCACCCGTGCGCGGTAGTCGGCGGGGTCAATCTGCCGCAGGTCGATGCCGTCGGCCTGCACCTGGCCGGCGGTGGGCAGGTACAGGCCGGCCAGCAGGCGCAGCACGGTGCTTTTGCCACTGCCAATGCGGCCCAGCATGGCGATGCGTTCGCCGGGTTCCACGCGCAGGTTCAGGCCCTTCAGCACCTGTGGGCCCAGGGCGGCGGGTTGCACGGACGATTGATTCGAATTTGCGCTGTTGCCCGGCTCGCGCTCCACCGGCTGTTGCATCACGCGGTCCAGCGCGCGCATCGCCGT
>JANNMQ010001050.1:0-4722 GCA_031398045.1 Rubrivivax sp. | reverse complement strand
TTTGATGCTCCGGCCCTGACGGTGGACGGCTTGGCGCAGTTCTCGACCTTTTTCCCGCCCGACATCTTTCTGTCGCCCTGGGCGCTGGGCCTGCTGGGGCTGATGGTGGGCAGTTTCCTGAACGTGGTGGTGCACCGGCTGCCGCTGATGCTGGAGCGGCAGTGGTGGGGCGACGTGGCGGCGCAGTTGGCCGACACCGATTCATTCAAGCGCCTGTTTCCCAAGCTGGCTGCTGACGCCCGCTCGCAGCCGGGCCCGTTGGCCCAGGGCCTGGAAAAAGGGCTGCAAGCGCTGCCCGCACTGGGCCTGGCCCAGCCGCGCTCGCGTTGCCCGGCCTGCGGGCACCTGATCCGGTGGTATGAAAACATCCCCGTTTTCAGCTGGCTGGCCTTGCGCGGACGTTGCTCGGCTTGTGGCACTGGCATCGCGCTGCGCTACCCGCTGGTGGAAGGGGCCACCGGGCTGCTGTTTGCCAGTCTGGCCTGGCGATTGGGCGCCCAACCGGCTGCGCTGCTGTGGTGTGCTGCCGGCGCAGCGCTGCTGGCACTGGCCTTGATCGACTGGGACACCACGCTGCTGCCCGACGCCTTGACACAGCCGCTGCTGTGGGCCGGCCTGGTGGGTGCCGCGCTGGGCTGGCTGCCGGGGCTGACACTGATGCAGTCGCTGTGGGGCGCGGTGGCCGGTTACCTGTCTTTGTGGTCGGTGTATTGGATGTTCAAACTCGCAACTGGCAAAGAAGGCATGGGCTACGGTGACTTCAAGCTGCTGGCTGCATTGGGCGCCTGGCTGGGCTGGCAGGCCGTGTTGCCCATCGTGCTGATGGCTTCGGTCATTGGCGCCGTGGTGGGCCTGGGCATGAAAGCCAGCGGCTCGCTGCGTGAAGGTCGCTACGTGCCTTTTGGCCCCTTTCTGGCCGGCGGAGGGCTGGTGGTGATGCTGGTGGGACTGCCCACGGCGCTGGGCTGGATCGGCTGGTGACATGGCAGCGCCGCAGCTGCCCCTTCCATCAGGCCCCAGGTTCGGGCTCACGGGCGGCATCGGCAGCGGCAAAACCACGGTGGCACAGACCCTGGTGGCCTGCGGTGCGGTGCTGGTGGACACCGACGCCATTGCCCGTGCGCTGACAGTGGCTGGCGGTGCGGCTTTGCCCGCCTTGGCTGCGCAATTCGGGACGCAATTGATAGGCGCCGATGGTGCGCTCGACCGCGTGCAGATGCGATCGTTGGTCTTTGCCGACCCCGCACTCAAGCGCCTGCTGGAAACCATCCTGCACCCGTTGATAGGCCAGGAAGCACTGCGCCAGGCCAACGCGGCCGGCATCCGCCCCGTGGTGTATGACGTGCCCTTGCTGGCCGAATCAGCGCATTGGAGGGCCCGTGTGCACCGGGTTCTGGTGGTGGACTGCAACGAGGCCACGCAAGTGGCTCGTGTGGCCCAACGCCCAGGCTGGACGGCACAGCAAGCACAGCAGGTGGTGCAACAGCAGGCCAGCCGCGCCCAGCGCCGCGCGATCGCTGACGCGGTAATCAACAACGACGGCCTGTCGCTGGACGGGCTGCAGCAGGAAGTGCAAAAGTTGTGGCAAGCCTGGACACAGCCCCTCGTTGGGTGTGCATTTCCATCCCCCGGGCGGGCCCTGGGCGTGGAAGGGCTGTGAAACAATCGCAGCGTTGTCGGCAAACACGCCGCCATCCTGTGTAGCCCACGCCTCTAGGCCCGCCTTGGTTCTGTACGAATACCCTTTCACCGAAAGCATCCGCACGATGCTTCGTCTGGAACATCTGTTTGACCGACTGCGCAAGATGGTGGCGCGCGACGAAGCGGTGGACCACCACTTTGCGCTGTCCACGCTGTTCGAGATCATGGACGTGGCTGCGCGCGCCGACCTGAAGAGCGACCTGCTCAAAGAGCTGGACCGTCACCGCAGCCAGTTGCAGGGCTACCGGGGCCATCCCCACATTTCAGAAGCTGCGCTGGATGCCATCATCAAGCGCATCGACGACGCCTTCAACAGCCTGAACCAGCTGCAGGGCAAAGCGGGCCATGGCCTGTCCAGCAACGACTGGCTGATGAGCATACGCAGCCGCATCAACATCCCCGGTGGCACCTGTGAATTTGACCTGCCCGGCTACTACGCGTGGCAGCAATACCCGGCAACTCGGCGGCGCGCTGACCTTCAAGGCTGGGTGCACACCCTTGGGCCTTTACAGGAAGCGCTGACGCTGCTGTTGGGCTTGCTGCGCGACAGTGGCACACCGCAGCGCATGATGGCCGTGGCCGGGCACTACCAGCAAAGCTTGACGGCCGGCCGCACTTACCACCTGCTGCGCGTGAAAGTGGATGACGGTACCGACCTGGTACCGGAAATCACCGGCCACCGGCTGATGGTGTCGGTGCGCTTCATGAAAGCCGATGCTGACGGCCGGCTGCGGGTGGCGGGTATCGACACGCCTTTTGAGCTGGCACTCTGCGCCTGATCGCACCCCACAGACCCATGGCTGCCACCGAACGCCGGGTGCCCTGCCCGACCTGCAAACGCCCTGCCCTGTACAGCCCAGCCAACGCTTGGCGCCCGTTTTGCAGCGAACGCTGCCGCAGCGCCGACCTGGGCGCCTGGGCCAGCGAGCAGTTTCGTGTTGCGGCCCCACCCTCGGCAGAAGAAAGCGACGACGCCGCGGGCTTGCCGCAGAGCAAACCCGATTGAACCCGAGCATCGACGCCATGCCGCTGGCCGGCAACGTGTTGACCCCGGCCGGTTTTGTCTGCGGTCAGCTGCACCACGCCCATGGCCGCATCACGGCCATCGAAGGCAAGGCCCTCAGCGAAGCGCAAGCGCGCGCCAACGGCCTGCCGCTGCTGCTGCCGGGTTTCATCGATCTGCATGTGCACGGCGGCGGCGGCTTTGACACCATGGCCGGCGCTGATGCAGTGGCGCACATCGCGCGTGTGCACGCGCGCCACGGCACCACCGCGCTGTTGGCCACCACGATGACAGCGCCACGCCACGAAATCGAAGCGGCGCTGCGTGCGTTGGCGCCCCACGTGCACACCCGGCCCGCAGGTGGCGCGCGGGTGTTGGGGGTGCACCTGGAAGGCCCCTACATCAACCCCAGTCAACTGGGCGCGCAACCTGACCACGCCACCACCGCCACGCTGGCCGAGGTGCTGGCCCTGCACGCCCTGGCGCCGCTGCAGCTGGTGACGCTGGCGCCTGAACTGCCCGGGCACCTGCAGCTCATCGTGCAGCTGCGTGCACAGGGTTTTGTGGTGCAGATTGGCCACAGCGCCGGTACCTATGAAGACGGCGTGGCCGCGCTGGCCGCCGGCGCCAGCGGCTTCACGCACCTGTTCAACGCCATGACCGGCCTGCACCACCGTGCGCCTGGCATGGCGGGCGCCGCGTTGGCGCATGCTCTGCGCGCTGAAGTCATACCCGACCTGTTACACGTACACCCGGGCGCGCTGCGCGTGGCGCTGCGCTGCATACCGGGGCTGTATTGCGTGACCGACAGTACATCGGCCACTGGCATGCCGGACGGCAACTACCGGCTGGGCCAGCACACGGTCAGCAAGTGCCTGGGTGGCGTGCGGCTGGCTGACGGCACGCTGGCCGGCAGCGCATTGACCATGGACCAGGCGCTGCGCAACCTGGTGGGCTTGGGCCTGACACTGGCTGAAGCTTCACAGCGCACCGCCACCCTGGCGGCGCAGCATCTGGGGCTGGACGACCGCGGCCTGCTGGCGCCAGGCGCTTGGGCCGATGTGGTGTCGCTGGACGCCGCACTGCGGGTGCAACAAGTGCATGCCGAAGGTGAAGCGCTGATCGCACCCGGCCCAGCTACGGCCAACCCAGTCAGCGGCTGAGGCTGCGCAAAAAGGCTTCCAGGTCGGTACGCTGGCCCGGGTTCAGCTTCAGCGGCCGCAAGATGCGTTCACCATCGGCATGCAGCCGCTCCTCGTTCAATTCTGAATAGTGATGCACCACGTCCTGCAGCGTGGCCAGGCTGCCGTTGTGCATGTAGGGCGCGCTGTGCGCCAGCCCGCGCAGGCTTGGCACTTTGAATTCGCCAAAGTGTCGAGGCTCCAGCACCACATGGCGCGTGGCCACGGCTCGCGTGTCGGTAGTGCTGATAGTGCCACCATTACCGGCAGTGCCGGCATCGTTGTACGTGCCCAGCCGGGTGTAAGGGCTGGCCTGCAGGTGCAGCAGGCCCAGGTGGCGGCCCGCGTCCACGCCACCAGGCACAAAAAAGGGCACGCCGATGTCAGCGAATTCGCCATTGCTGAAGGTGGCGCCGGCGTGGCAGAAAAAACATCGGCCTTCACCGACAAAGATGCGCAAACCACGCTGCGCCGCCAATGGGTAGCGCGCTGCGGCGCGCCTGTTGTCGCGCGCCAGTGCGTCGCGAAAGTGGTCAAAGGCGGTGCGCGGCAATACCAGCGTGGCCTGCCAGGCAGCCAGGGCCTTGGCCACATCCACGGCCAGTCGTTGGTCGTCCAGCGGCAGCGGCTGCGCGTAGGCGCGGCGGTAAGCGCGCGCCCACTGAGCCGTGTTACGCACCTGCGCCGCCAGGCTGGCAGTGGACTGCGCCATCTCGGCCGCGCTCAACAGAGGCGCCAGGCTGGCGGCCCACAGCGAGTCGTGTGCGCCGTCCCAACCCCACCAGCGCTGGTGCGCCGTGCCTTGCAGGCCTGGTGTGTTGCGGTGCCCAGGGCGCA
>JANNMQ010000440.1:0-3625 GCA_031398045.1 Rubrivivax sp. | reverse complement strand
ACTGTCAGCCAGCCGGTCGAGCACGGCCTGGGTGATGTCGGCGGTTTGGTGTTCGGTCATTGGGGGTCTCCTGTCAATACGGGGGGGCAGATCGGGCTGGTGTGCGCTGCCCACTTCATAGTCCACCTGGTGGCGCGCGGTGCGCAAGTTACCCAGCACCCGCTTGACGCGCAGGTGCTAGGGGTGTTCGGCATAAGTGGCCAGCGCCTCACGCGATGAAGAATCGCTGTACAGCACCACGTCGCAAGCGTAGTCGATGCGGCTGAAGTCGACACCAATTTCCAGGTGCAGCAGCCCCGGTATGCAACCACGCAGCGACTCGAATTCGCTCTTCGGCTGGGCCAGGTTGCACTGCTGGGCGGCGGCATCGTCACCGCGCACCCGCCACATCACGATGTGTTTGATCATGGTCACCGATTGGGGGGCACCCGGTTCATGAAGCGGGCGTGAAACCGGTGCACTGCGGCCACCAGTTGACGAAGGCGTGCACCTCCACACTGGCGTACAGACCGGCAGGTGTGAAGGGCTCGTCGGCCAACCAGGCTTGGGCAGCGCCGCGGCTGGCGAAGTCAATGGCCACGTGACGACCCCACATGGTCAACGCTCCAGCTCGCCACCGGCCAGCCAGCGGGCGCCGCGCCGGTACAACGCTTCCACCACCGGGCCCTTCAGCATCGGCATGTCCATCTTCACCGTGTAGCCGATGCCAGTCTGTATGTAGGCCAGGTGGCGGTAGCCCTCGGGGAAGGTGGCCAGACGCGCGGCATCGAGTTGCGGCACCGCAGCCGGGTCGATGGGGTCGATGCGGTCTTTTTCGTAGATGGGCTGGCGGTGCAGCAGTTTCCAGTCGCCTTCGTGTTGAACGACAAAGTCGTAGAAGCGGCCGGTGCAAACGATGTCGCAGGGCACACCGTCCACCAGGCCACGCTGCGAGATCGTCATCTTGGTCTGCGCGATGGCACGGTCGGGTTGCTGGTCACTCACCTCGATGGCCGAACCACCCAGAAAGTGCAGGATGCTGACACCCTGGGCCCAGCCTTCTTGTGTGGCGCGGATGAAGTCGGCAAACGGGCCTTGAAACCAGGTCGCCATCATCACGCCGTTGGGGTGCCACACGGTGGCAAAACGCGCCCAGTCGCCAGCATCGCGCCACACGGCCCAGCGTTCAATCAGGCGGCGTATCAGCAGTTCGTCGTGCAGGGTGGGGTTCATGGTGTGCTGGTCGGGTTGGGCTTGAAATTGTGGTTGAGGTGCCAACACACCAGTGGGGCCCGGTGCGCTGGGTGCACGCTGCAGTCCACGGCTGGCGTGAGGGTGACTTCATCGATGTGGCGCATGAGCGCTTGGGCTGCGTGACAGCAGGCGAACGGGAGGGTGGGCGTGGGAGGCCCAGGGTTTTGACGGGCAATTGCAGCGCTGTGCGACTCTAGACTTCCACCGCCCCTTGCACAGCCGCATCTGCGCAAAGCTTTCTTCCGCCTGCCGGAAAACCACGGGTAAGCATGGACCGTTGGACCGAGATCTAACTCTTTGTGCAAGTGGCCGAGCTGGGCAGCCTGTCGCGTGCTGCAGTGGCGCTGGGCTTGTCCAATGCGGCAGCCCGCCACCACCTTGCCGCGCCGGAAGAACGCCTGGCCGCAGGGCTGGTGCAGCGCAACTCGCGGCGCCTGCTCCTCACCGATGGGGGTGATGCGTTTTATCAACGCTGCAAGCCGCTGCTGGCTGAAGTGCACGAGGCCGAAAGCGCCGTCAACGCAGCCGTGCTGAAGCCCACGGGGTTGCTGCGGGTGATGGCTCCGTTGTCGTTTTCCATGATCATCGTTGCGCCGCTGCTGCCGGAGTTTGCGGCGCGCTGCCCCGACCTGCGGGTGGAAATCGTGGCTTCCAACCGCTACAGCGACCTGCTGGAAAACGGCATCAACGTGGCCATCCGCAAGCGCGAGTTTGAAAACGATCCGGCCATCACCGTGCGCCGTCTGGCCGAGACGCGGCGACTTCCTGGTGGAGAGTTTCGCCGAGCTGGACTTTGAACGGCGCTGGGCGCACGCAGCACCTCATTCAGGCCGCGCCGTATTGCGACTCACAACTCATCGTCAACGAACCAGGCACGGTAAACCCAAGCTGGCGTTTTGTGCATGGCGGGAAACTGCCGACGAGGGTGGGAGGGCACAGTATGGATGCACCTTCATGAGTCAATATGGGGTGCAACCGGATGGTGACCGCGCAGCCAGCGGCCCACCATCGGGCTACGCTCAGCCACTGCATCGCGAAGCGGAAAACACTGCTTCACGGTGCTGCCCCGCACACCGCAGGCGCTGGGCTGTTGCAATCTGTTCATGACTTCGCCGATCGCTCCTTTCACCTACACCGCCCACCCGGCCCGCATCCTGTTTGGCGCTGGCGCCCTGCAGCAGCTGGGCGCCGAGATTGAACGCCTGGGTGCGCGCCGTGCGCTGGTGCTGTGCACACCCGAGCAGGTCGGTAGTGCAGGCCGTGTGGCCGCACTGCTGGGCGACCGCGCGGTAGGGGTCTTTGCGCGCGCGGCCATGCACGTACCCATCGAGACAGCGCGCGATGCGCGCGACGAATCGCGGCGTCTGGGTGCTGACTGTGCGGTGGCCATCGGCGGCGGCTCCACCACCGGCCTGGGCAAGGCCATCGCGCTCGATTCCGGCCTGCCCATCTTGGCCATCCCCACCACCTACGCCGGCAGCGAGGTCACGTCCATCTACGGCCTGACCGAAGGCGGCATCAAAAAGACCGGGCGCGACCCGAAGGTGTTGCCCCGAACCGTCATCTACGACCCTGAACTGACGTTGACACTGCCTTACGCCATGACGGTGACCAGCGCCTTCAACGCCATGGCGCACGCTGCCGAAGGGCTGTACGCGCCCGACGTCAACCCCGTCATTGCGCTGATGGCCGAAGAGGGCCTGCGCGCCAGTGCCGCCGCGCTGGCGCCCTTGCAGGCCAACCCGCAAGACTTGGCTGCGCGCAGTGACACGCTGTATGGCGCCTGGCTGTGCGGCACGGTGCTGGGTGCCATCACCATGGGCCTGCACCACAAGCTGTGCCACACGCTGGGCGGCAGCTTCAACCTGCCACACGCTGAAACACACACCGTGGTGTTGCCGCATGCACTGGCCTACAACGCGCCCGCAGCGCCGCAGGCGATGGCGCGCATGGCCAATGCGCTGGGGGTGGCTGGCGACGTGCCGGCCGCGCTGCAAAGCCTGGCGCGGCGCCACGGCGCGGCGACATCGCTGGCCGCACTGGGCCTTCGAGCCTCAGACCTGGACCGCGCCGCTGAACTGGCCGCGCAGACCCCTTACCCCAATCCCCGGCCGCTGCACCGCGCCGCGCTGCGAGCGCTGTTGCAGCGTGCTTTTGAGGGTGCGCCGCCGACCGCGTGATGGCCGGCATTCAGCTTACCCTGCCCCCATGATCAACAAGATAGTTGCCACCCCGGCACAGGCCCTGGCCCAGGTGCAAGACGGCGCCACCGTGATGATCGGCGGCTTTGGCACCGCCGGCCTGCCCAATGAGCTGACCACTGCGTTGCTGGAACAAGGCGCCCGCGACCTGACCCTCATCAACAACAACGCCGGCAACGGTGACACCGGCC